>JAICTR010000207.1 GCA_025936275.1 Burkholderiales bacterium | reverse complement strand
GACATGGCTGCGGTGCGCCTGCTGGGACGCGGGGACGTCGGGTACTTCGGCGCGGCGATCGCGGTGCTCGCCACCGGCTTCGCGCGGCGCGGGTGGGGCGCGACAGGCGCCGACTTCTACCTCTCGGCGTGGCCGATCTACGTGAAGGTCGGGCTCTTCCTCGCCGTGGGCATGATCTCGGTGGGCCCGACGCTGCGCTTCATCCGCTGGCGTCGCATGTTCGAGCGCGATGCCGCCTGGCGCGTGCCGGACGCGGAGCGGCGCCACGTGCGCCGGATGATCATGGTCGAGGTGCACCTCGCCGCGCTGATCCCGCTCTTCGCGGTGATCATGGCGCGCGGCCTGGGGCACTGAGCGGCGCGCGCTACCAGTCGCGCAACACCCACAGGCCGGCGCAGAGGCCGGCGCCGATCGTCCACAGCACCCAGCCGCGCTGCACGAAGTACGGATACACCATCATCGCGACGCCGATCGCCATGGGGCTGAAGCGCGCCTGCTTCTTGCCGTACATGAAGGCGGCGAATCCGATCACGCCGAAGACGAGTCCGCCGAAGAGCACTCCAGGGGTCGGCAAGTCCATCAGCCGAGCGCCTGCTCGATGTCGGCGATGAGGTCGTCGGCGTCCTCGATGCCGATGGAAAGGCGCACCAGGTCCGGCGGGCACATCGTGTTCGGCCCCTCGACGCTCGCGCGATGCTCGGCGAGGCTCTCGACGCTGCCGAGCGAGGTCGCGCGCTTGAAGACCGCGAGCCGCGCCGTGAACGACTTGGCCGCCGTCTCGCCGCCGGCGATGCGAAGCGAGAGCATCGCGCCGAACCCGCCCTGCATCTGGCGCGCGGCGATCGCATGCCCCGGATGCGACTCGAGGCCCGGATACAGCACCTGCGAGACCTTCGGATGGCGCGCGAAGCGCGCGGCGATCGCCTGCGCGTTGTCGCAGGCGGCGCGCACCCGTACGTGCAGCGTGCGCATCCCGCGCGCGAGGAGCCACGCCTCGAAGGGCCCCAGCACCGCGCCGCCGCTCGCGCGCACCTGGCGAATGCGTTGCCACAACTCGTCGTCCTTCGCGCAGGCGAGCGCGCCCGCGACGACATCGGAATGGCCGTTGAGGTACTTCGTCGCCGAATGCATGACGATGTCGGCGCCGAGGGCGAGCGGGCGCGTGAGCACGGGCGTGGCGCAGGTGGAGTCCACCGCGACCGTCGCGCCCGCCGCGCGCGCGATCTCGCAGGCCGCGGCGATGTCGGTCACTTCCCAGGTCGGGTTCGCCGGCGTCTCGATCCACACCAGGCGCGGTTTCGCCTTCATGCGCGCGGCGAGGTCGTCGAGCGACGCGTTGTCGTAGAAATCCGCGGCGAGGCCCCACGCGCCCATGAATCCCGTGATCCAGTTGCGAAGGCCCCAGTACATGTTGCGAGGAAGGAGCACGCGATCGCCGGGCGCGAGCGCCTGGAAGACGGCGGCCGCCGCGGCCTGTCCCGAGCCCAGCAGGATCGCCGCCGCCGCGCCCTCGAGCGCCGCGATCACCGCCTCGGGCCCGTCGTAGGTCGGGTTGTCGGCGCGCGAGTAGATGCGCCCCGCGGGAAAGCTCCCGTCGGGTGCGCGCTCGAAGGTGCTGGAAGGGTGGATCGGCGGCACGATGTCGCCGTACGGCGCGGCGACGCGGCCCATGCCCTGCGCGGTCAAGGTGCGCAGGCGAAGCTTCGATCGATCGGGGTCCATCCGGAATTGTCGCGGCGCGGCGCGCCCGCGGTCAACCTACGCCGGCGCGGCGACCGCGGTGCGGCTCCTCACCAGCGCCTCGAACTCGGCGGCGGTGACCGCCGCGGAGACGAGGAAGCCCTGCACCTGGTCGCAACCCATGCGCGCGAGGAGCGCGAACTGCTCCGAGGTCTCGACCCCTTCGGCGACCACGCTCTTGCCGAGCGCGTGCGACATCGCGATGATCGCCGCGACGATCGCCTCGGATTCCGTGCCCGGCGCGAGCCCCTCGATGAACACGCGATCGATCTTGATCTCGCGCACCGGGAAGCGCTTGAGGTAGGACATCGACGAGAAGCCGGTGCCGAAGTCGTCGAGCGCCAGGCGATGGCCCATCGCCGAGAGGCGCTGCAGCACCTCCTCCACCGACTGGCTGCGCTCCATGAGCACGCCCTCGGTGATCTCGATGCCGAGGCATTCCGCGGGAAGCTTCGCCTCGGCGACGCAATCGCGGATGAATTCCACCAGGCCGCGGCGCCGGAACTGGCGCGGCGACACGTTCACCGACACGCTTTCCAGCGGCAATCCCGCCTCGCGCCAGCGGCGCATCTGCCGGCACGCCTCGGTGAGCGTCCAGTGGCCCACCTGCTCGATGTAGCCCGATTCCTCGGCGAGCGGGATGAAGCGGTCGGGCGCGATGAGGCCGAGCGTGGGATGGCGCCAGCGCACCAGCGCCTCGGCGCCGCACACCGCGCCATTCCCGAGGTCGAGCTTCGGCTGGTAGTGCAGCTCCAGCTCGCCGCGCTCGATCGCGACGCGCAGGTCGCGGTCGAGCGTGAGGCGCGCCACCGCCTCGGCATTCATGCGCTCCTCGAAGTACACCGACTGCGCGCGCCCGCCCGCCTTGGCGCGGTACATCGCGGTGTCGGCGCTCTTCAGCAGCTCCTCGGCCGAGGCGCCGTCCTCGGGGAACGAGGCGATGCCCACCGAGGCGCTCAAGAAGCACTGCTCGCCGTTCACCTGGAACTCGCGCGACAGCGCCTCGACCACGCTTTCGGCGACGAGCCACGCTTCCTCGGGATGGTGGAGGTTGGTGAGCATCACCGTGAACTCGTCGCCGCCGAGGCGGGACACCGTGTCGGTGGTGCGCACGCAGCGCGAGATGCGGCGCGCCGCCTCGCGCAGCACCGCGTCGCCCGTGGTGTGGCCGAAGCTGTCGTTCACCGTCTTGAAGTGGTCGAGGTCCACGAAGAGCAGCGCGAAGCGCAGCCCCTCGCGCTGGCTGCGTGCGATCTCCTGTCCGAGGCGGTCCTTGAAGAGCAGCCGGTTGGGAAGCCCGGTGAGCGCGTCGAAGTGCGCCTGCAGGTAGAGCTGCTCGTCGCGCCATGCCGAGGAGACCGCGACCGCGACGCGATCGGACAGCTCGCGCGCGTGCTGGCGCTCCTCCTCGTCGAGCGACGAGGTGCCGCGATAGCCGAGCGCGAGCGCGCCGCAGAGCGTGCCGCGCCAGACCACCGGCTGCACGTACGCGGTGGTCGCGCCGTCGCCCACCAGCCGCGCGAGATACGCCGGCGCATCGCTCGCGAGGGCGAGCCATTGTCCCGACGACGCGCCCTCGAGGTCGGCGCGCTCCTCCGTGGAGATCGCATGCCGCTCCATGCGCGGGCTGTCGTCGCCCTCGCTGGAGCGGAAGTAGGTGCGCGCGTAGTCGGAGTTGTCGTGCTCGAGGAGCGTCACGGTCACCGCGTCGGCGCGCACCGCGGTGCCGAGCCGCTGCAGCACGGTGCGGATCACCTGCGCGCTGTCGACGGTGGACAGGATCAGGCGATCGATCTCCGAGAGCGCCTTCAACGAGGCGAACTGGCGGCCGAGCTTGTGCGACATGGCGTCGAACGCCGCCGCGAGCTCGCCGAACTCGTCCTCGCGCTCGATCGCGACGCGCGACTTGAAGTCGTTCTGCGCCATGCCGCGCGCGCGCTCGGCGAGCCGCGTGAGCGGGCCCACGATGTGGCTCGCCTGGCGAATGGTGAGCCAGCCCACCAGCAGCAACGCGAGCACCACCACCGGCACGTAGAGGCGCCCGAACTGGATCGCGCGCTTCAACTGGTAGCTTTCCGGCTGCGCCGCCATCACCACCCAGTCGGGCGTGCCGAAGCCGGCGCGCATGAACTGCGCCCAGGCGATGCCCCGGAACGGCTCGCCTTTGCGGTCCCACGTCGCGCTGTGCAGGTGCGAGCCGCGCTCGGCGAGCATCGCGTGCCGCGCTTCGGGCTCGATCGTCGCCGGACAATGCAGCCGCTCGCCGGAGATGTCCTGCACGACGCAGAAATCGGTCTCCGCGGGCGTTTCGTCGCCGTCGCCCCAGAGGTAGGCGGGGTTGAGCTCGCCCATCACCACGCCGCCGCCATCGAGGCGCGCGACTTGCAGGATCACGCGCGCATCGGTCGACTCCCCGGGCGCGACCCGCACGACCGGCTTTCCCGCCGCGAGGCGCGCGCGTGCCGCGGCGTCGGGCGGCGGCGCGGCGACGCTCCCCATGAGCTGCGAGATGCTCCCGTCATCGCGCGCGATGGCGAGGGAGCGGAAGGTGCGGTGCGCGAGCTCGTCGCGCTCCGTGAGGACCGCGCCGCGCGTCGCGGTCGAGAGCGCGACGTCGGAGGCGACCAGCAAGCGCTCGTACACCGTGGTGCCGTAGGCCTTCGCCGTGGCGGCGAGGCGCTGCTCGCTCTGCTGCAGGAGGAGGCTCCTCACCTCGCCCAGCGAGAGCGCGGCGATGAGTGCCAGCGGCAGGAACGCCGAGAGCACGAAGAGGAGGAAGAGCCGGCGCGCGACGTGGCCGCGCTGCCGCCGGCGCGGGGCGAGGGTCACGGGTCGAAGTCCGAGGCGAGGCCGATGAATCCGCCATCGCGCGCGCGGATGATGTCGTCGCGCGAGAAGGCGTGCGTGATCTGCGGCTTGGTTTGCGCGTCCGCGCCGATGCTGTACAGGTCGAAGTCGGAGTTGAGCGGGTTGAAGTTCTTGTCCTTGCGCGCCTGGCCGTTGCCCTTGGAGTCGCCGAGGTTCACGTATTCGTACGGATGGCCCCAGGGATCGGTGGGCGCGTTGAACGGGGCGGCGTCGAGCGAATCGGGAAGCACGCCGGTGGACTTCATCTGCTTGCGCAGCGTCGTCGAGAGGTTGCCGATCTCGAGCGCCGCCTGCGCCACGCGGCTGCGGTCGATGTAGGCCTGCGCGGCGGGCACCACGATCCACAGCACCAGCCCGGCGATGGCGAGCACGATCACCATCTCGACGAGCGTGAAACCGCGCTGGGGCATGGGCCGCGTTCCCTCTGGGAGAACGAGTGAGGCTACCGGCGGCGCCGACCGTCGTCAACGCGCCGGCGCGGCATCGCTACGGATGTAACTGGGGCCCGGTCAAGCCGTCGCGGGCACGCGGACCAGCGGAACCCAGCCTTCGTGCACGCCGTGGCAGGCGACGCGCGCGCTTTCGAAGGGCACGAGCGGCGGGCGCTCCGCGCGGCACTTCTCGCGCGCGTACGGACAACGCGGATGGAACGGGCAGCCCGAGGGAGGATCGAGCGGATTGGGCACCTCGCCCGCGACCGGCGTGCGCGCCTTGCCCGACATCGTGATGTCGGGGATGGCGCTCTCCAGCATGCGCGTATAGGGATGCAGCGGACGCTCGAAGAGCGTCCTCGTCGCAGCGATCTCGACGATTCGGCCGAGGTACATCACGCCCACGCGCGTGG
>JAICTR010000423.1 GCA_025936275.1 Burkholderiales bacterium | reverse complement strand
GACCCAAGGGCATCGCCAGAACTACACGGAAATCCGTGTGGATGCCATCGCTTAACAGGACCCACGAACCATGGCACACAAGAAAGCAGGCGGCTCGTCGCGTAACGGCCGCGATTCCGAGAGCAAGCGCCTCGGGCTCAAGGCCTTCGGCGGCGAGCTCGTGAACGCGGGCTCGATCCTCGTTCGCCAGCGCGGCACCGAGTTCCACGCCGGCCGGCACGTCGGCATCGGCAAGGACCACACGCTCTTCGCGAAGGAGACCGGGCGCGTGAAGTACCACACGCAAGGTCCGGCGAAGAAACGCACGGTGTCGATCGAGCCGGTGCAGGCCTGACGGCTCTCGCTCGACGCGAAAGGGCCCCGTCTTCGTACGGGGCTTTTTTGTTGGTGCGGACAAGATGACCCATGCCTGAGATCGGCCTCTTCATCGTCGCGGCGGCGCTGCTCACGATCGCGCCCGGGCCGGACATCCTCTATGTGCTCACGCGCGGCGTGGCACAGGGACGCGCCGCGGGAATCGCGGCCGCGCTGGGATTCGCCACCGGCTGCATCTTCCACACGCTCCTCGCGGCGCTCGGCATCGCGGCGCTGATCCGCTCCTCGGAGCTCGCGTTCGACGTCGTGCGCTACGCGGGCGCCGCGTACCTCGCGTGGATCGGCGTGCAGGCGCTGCGGCATCGCGCGTCCTTCTCGCTGCAGGGCGCGAGCGGCGTGAAGGGGCTCGCCGCGATCTATCGCCAGAGCGTGCTCGGCAACATGATGAATCCCAAGGTGACGCTCTTCTTCCTCGCGTTCCTGCCGCAGTTCGTGGACGCGAAGGCCGGGCATGTCGGCCTGCAGATGGCGCTCCTCGGTGCGATCTTCATGGTGCAGACGGCGGTGATCTTCGGCGCGGTGGCGATCTTCTCGGGCTGGATCGGCGCGTGGATGCGGCGGCGCCCCGCCATCGGGGAACGACTGAACGTCTTCGCGGGACTCACCTTCATCGCGCTCGGCATCCGCGTCGCCATCAAATGAAGTTCTTCGACGAAGCGAAGATCGAGGTCATCGCCGGCAAGGGCGGCGACGGCTCGGCGTCGTTCCGGCGCGAGAAGTTCGTGCCCCGCGGCGGCCCGGACGGCGGCGACGGCGGCCGCGGCGGCAGCATCTACGTCGAGGCCGATGCCGATCTCAACACGCTCATCGACTATCGCTACACGCGCATCTTCCGCGCGAAGGGCGGCGAGAACGGCCGCGGGCGCGACTGCAACGGCAAGGGTGCGGACGACATCGTGCTGCGCGTGCCGGTGGGCACCGTCATCAAGGACGCGGAGAGCGGCGCGGTGCTCGCCGACCTCGCGAAGGACGGCGAGCGCGCGCTGCTGGCACAGGGCGGCAAGGGCGGGCTCGGCAACCTCCACTTCAAGTCAAGCGTGAACCGCGCGCCGAAGCAGTTCACGCGCGGGCTGCCGGGCGAGCAGAAGAAGCTCGAGCTCGAGCTGCGCGTGCTCGCCGACGTGGGCCTGCTCGGCATGCCGAACGCGGGCAAGTCCACCTTCATCCGCGCGGTCTCCGCGGCGCGGCCCAAGGTCGCCGACTATCCGTTCACCACGCTGCACCCGAACCTCGGCGTGGTGCGCGTGGACATGAATCGCTCGTTCGTCGTCGCGGACATTCCGGGCTTGATCGAAGGCGCCGCCGAAGGCGCGGGCCTCGGCCACCAGTTCCTGCGCCACCTGCAGCGCACGCACCTGCTGCTGCACCTCGTGGACATGGCGCCCGCCGATCCGGACGTCGATCCCGCGGGCGAGGTGCGCGCGCTCGCAGCCGAGCTGAAGAAATATGACTCGTCGCTCGCGAAGAAGCCGCGCTGGCTGGTCTTCAACAAGGCCGACCTGCTCGATCCCGCGGAACGCCGGGCGCGCGCCGAAAAGCTCGTGAAGCGCCTGCGCTGGACCAAGCCCTGGTTCGTGATCTCCGCGATCGACGGCGAAGGATGCAAGCCGCTCACGTACGCGGTGATGGATTTCCTCGACGCGGAGCGCAGGGCCGAATGACCGCGTCCCTCGCCGCGGCGCGGCGCATCGTGCTCAAGATCGGCTCGAGCCTGCTCACCAATGCCGGCGCGGGACTCGATCGCGCGGCGATCGCGGACTGGGCGCGCCAGGTGGCGGAGTTGCGCCGCCGCGGCATCGAGGTGCTGGTGGTCTCCTCCGGCGCGATCGCCGAAGGCATGAAGCGCCTGCAGTGGACCCGCCGCCCCAGCGCGGTGAACGAGCTGCAGGCCGCGGCCGCCGTGGGCCAGATGGGCCTCGTACAGATGTGGGAATCGTGCTTCGCGGAATTGGGATTGCATACGGCGCAGGTGCTTCTCACCCACGAGGACCTCGGCGACCGGCGGCGCTATCTCAACGCGCGCACGACCCTCAAGACGCTCCTCGCGCTCGGCACCGTGCCGATCATCAACGAGAACGACACCGTGGTCGTGGACGAGATCCGCTTCGGCGACAACGACACGTTGGGCGCGCTCGTCACCAACCTGATCGAAGCCGATGCGCTGGCGATCCTCACCGACCAGAAGGGCCTGTATTCCGCCGACCCGCGCAAGGTAGCCGGCGCGCAGCTGGTGGCGCACGGCCGCGCGGGCGACCCCGCCCTCGAGGCGATGGCCGGAGGCGCGGGCAG
>JAICTR010000320.1 GCA_025936275.1 Burkholderiales bacterium | reverse complement strand
CGCGACCGCCGCAACAAGAAGCGCGAGTTCCGCGCGCTCTGGATCGCGCGCATCAACGCGGGCTGCCGGGATGCCGGCATGACCTACAGCCAGTTCATCGCCGGCCTCAAGAAGGCGGGCATCGACATGGACCGCAAGGTGCTCGCGGACCTGGCGGTGTTCGAGAAGGCCGCGTTCGGCAGGATCGTCGAGCAGGCCAAGGCGAGCCTCGGGGCCTGAGAGCGACGTAAAGCGCAAGGGAGGGGGCTCGCAAGGGCCCCCTTTCGTTTTTCATGGATCTGATGGAACAACTCGAGAAGATCTTCTCCGAAGCGCAGGAGGCCGTCGCGTCGACCGGAAGCGTGGCCGAGCTCGAGCAGGCGAAGGCACGCTTCCTCGGCAAGGCGGGCTCGCTCACGGAGCTGCTGAAAGGGCTCGGCAAGCTTTCGGCGCAGGAACGACCGCGCGCAGGCGCCGCGATCAACCAGGCCAAGTCGCGCGTCGAGGCGCTCGTCCAATCCCGCCGCGATGCCATCGTGGCGCGCGAGCTCGATGCGAAGCTCGCCGGCGAGGCGATCGACGTCACGTTGCCGGGGCGCCGCCAAGGCGCCGGCGGCCTCCATCCCATCGCGCGCGTCCAGGAGCGGGTCGAGAAGCTCTTCGCGACGATGGGATTCTCGGTCGCCGACGGTCCCGAGATCGAGAACGACTTCTACAACTTCACGGCGTTGCGGGTCTTCCCGAACCATCCGTCTCGCAGCATGCAGGACACCTTCTACGTGGCCGGCAGCGAGCTCGTGCTGCGCACGCACACCTCGCCGGTCCAGATCCGCTACATGGAGGCGCACGAGCCGCCGGTGCGCATCATCTGCCCGGGACGCGTCTATCGCGTGGACCACGACGCGACGCACTCGCCGATGTTCCACCAGGTGGAGGGACTGTGGGTCGACGAGGGGATCAGCCTCGCCGACCTGAAAGGGACGCTCGCGCAGTTCCTGCGCGCGTTCTTCGAGCGCGACGACATCGCGATCCGCTTCCGCCCGTCGTACTTTCCGTTCGTCGAGCCGGGCGTGGAGGTCGACATGGCATGGCCGAGGAACGAGTCGACGAAACCGGACAGCCCGCGCGAGGGCGGCGAGACGCGCTATCTCGAGATCGGCGGCGCCGGTGTCGTGCACCCCGACGTGCTGCGCAACGTGAAGATCGATCCCGGGAAATATTCGGGCTTCGCGTTCGGCATCGGCCTCGACCGCCTGGCGATGCTCAAGTACGGCGTGGACGACCTGCGCTTGTTCTTCGAGAACGACCTCAAGTTCCTGGGGCAATTCCGATGAAGGTTTCGCTTCGATGGCTGCGTGAGCTGGTCGACATCGGCGACATCCCGGTGGAAAAGCTCGCGCACGCGCTCACCATGGGAGGGCTCGAGGTCGAGGACATCGCGGCCGTCGCGGGGGCGTTCTCAGGCATCGTGGTCGCGCACGTGAAGCGCGTGTCGCCCCACCCCAATGCGGACAAGCTCCGCGTGACGGAGGTGGATGCCGGCACGGGCGAAACGTTGCAGATCGTATGCGGCGCGCCGAATGTGTCCGCCGGCCAGAAGGTTCCGTGCGCGCTCATCGGCGCGAAGCTGCCCGGGCTCGAGATCAAGAAGGCGAAGCTGCGCGGCGTCGAGTCGAGCGGGATGCTCTGCTCGGCGCGCGAGCTGGGCCTCTCGAGCGACCACTCGGGCCTGCTGGTGCTGGACGACGACGCGCCGATCGGCCGCGATGTCCGCGAGGTGCTGGAGCTCGACGACGTCTACCTCACGCTCAAGCTCACGCCCAATCGCGGCGATTGCCTCTCGATGTTCGGCGTGGCGCGCGATGCGGCCGCGCTTCTCGGGCGGCCCGCTTCGCTGCCGCTCGCGCCGCCCGTGCCGACCACGCTCGAAGCGGCACGCGCGGTCACGATCGGCGCGCCGTCCGCATGCGGCCACTATTTCGGACGTGTCGTTCGCGGCATCGATGCCCAAGCGCGCACGCCGCAATGGATGGTGCGCCGCCTGGAGCGGGCGGGCCTTCGGGCGATCAGCCCCCTCGTCGACATCACCAACTACGTGATGCTCGAGCGCGGCCAGCCGATGCATGCGTTCGACGACGCGAAGCTCGCGGGGACCGTCGACGTGCGCTTCATGCGGCCGGGCGAGCGCATCAAGCTGCTCAATGGCGAGGAGGTCGCGCATCGGCCCGACCTGCTCGCGATCACCGATCCCTCCGGCCCCGTCGCGCTCGCCGGCGTGATGGGCGGGTTCGAAACCATGGTGGGCCCGCAAACCACCGACGTGTTCTTCGAGGCGGCGTACTTCGCGCCGGAAGCGGTGCAGGGCAAGGCTCGGCAGCTCGCGTTGACGAGCGATGCCGCGCATCGCTTCGAGCGCGGCGTGGATCCGTCCGCCGCCGGCGCCGCCCTCGAGCGTGCCGTGGCGCTCACCCTCGAGATCTGCGGCGGGAAGGCGGGGCCCGTCACGCACGCGCAGGGCGCGCTTCCGCGTCGCGAGCCGGTTCGCGTGCGGCCGGAGCGCGTACGCGAGCTGCTCGGCTATTTCATCGGCGATGACGAGATGCACGCGATCCTGCGGCGCCTTTCCTGTATCCCGGAAGCGGACGGGGAAGCGATGCGCGTCACCGCGCCGAGCTGGCGCTTCGACCTCACGATCGAGGAGGACTTCGTCGAGGAGATCGCTCGCGTCCACGGCTACGATCACGTGCCGGCGAAGCCGCCGCGCGCGGCCGTGCCGATGCTCAAGCCGAGGGAAGGGGAGCGCACGCGCTTCGACTTGCGCCATCGCCTCGCGGGCCTCGGATACCAGGAGATCGTGAGCTACAGCTTCGTCGCCGAGGATTGGGAGCGCGACTTCTGCGGCAACGAGAATCCGGTGCGGCTCGCCAACCCGATCGCGAGCCACATGAGCGTCATGCGCACCTCGCTCATCGGCGGCCTGGTGAACGCGCTGCGTGGGAACCTGAACCGCGGCGAGGATCGCGCGCGGCTCTTCGAGATCGGCCGTTGCTTCGAGGCGGCGGCGGCCGACCTCGCGGCGCAGCCCGAGCGCGTGGCCGGCCTCGCCTTCGGCTCGCGCTTTCCCGAGCAGTGGGGCGAGGAGGGCGCGCCGGTCGATTTCTTCGACGTGAAGGGCGACCTGGAAGCGCTCGCGGGGGCGCGCCCGCTGCAGTTCGGCAGGGGGAGCCACGCGGCGTGCCATCCCGGCCGCTGCGCCCTGGTGAGCCTCGGCGGGCGGGCCATCGGCATGGTGGGCGAGATGCACCCCCGCTTGCAGCTGAAGTACGAGCTCGCCTCCGCGCCGGTGCTCTTCGAGTTGCTCGCGGCGCCCCTCCTCGAAGGTGCGTATCCGCGTTTCGCGGGGCTCTCGCGAATGCCCGTCGTGCGCCGGGACTGCGCATTCACGGTGGCGGAAGACGTCCCGGTGGGCGCGCTTTTGGCGGCGCTTCGGGGCCGCGTCCCGGCCTTCGTCCGCGAGGTGGAAGTGTTCGACCAATACCGCGGAAAGGGCGTCGAGCCCGGCAAAAAAAGCCTTGCTTTACGGATAGTTATGCAGGATACTGACAGGACTTTGACAGATTCGGAAGTGGAGGGTGTGATGGCCTCCATCCGCGATCAGCTCAACCAAGAATTCAAAGCCCAGCCGCGCACGTGAAAGACAAAGTCACCCTCACCAAGGCCGAGCTGGCCGACCTGATGTTCGAGAAGGTCGG
>JAICTR010000361.1 GCA_025936275.1 Burkholderiales bacterium | reverse complement strand
GTGGTCCATGTTGTTGGTGCCGAACATGGAGACGAACTTGCGCAGGAACTGCGACTGCTCGTTGCTGTGCTTCGAGGAGCCCACCCAGAAGACCGCGTCCGGGCCGCTTTCCTTCTTGATCTGCAGCAGCTTGTCGCCGATCTCGTTGATCGCCTGCTCCCAGCTGATGCGGCGGTACTTGCCGACCACCAGCTACATCGGGTACTTCAGGCGGTGCGAGTTCTCGGTCATGACGTGCTCGCGGATCGACGCGCCCTTGGCGCAGTGCGAGCCCATGTTGAGCGGCGAATCGAACACCGGCTCCTGGCGCACCCAGACGCCGTCGGTCACCACGGCGTCGATGGCGCAGCCCACCGAGCAGTGCGTGCACACCGTGCGGCGCACCACCGTCTTGCCGGTGGCGTTCGCCTCGGCGGCCGAAGCCTCGCCGATCAAGTTCAGCGGCAACTGGCTCGCGAATGCGGCGACGCCGGCGGTGAGCCCGGTGCCCTTCAGGAATGTGCGGCGATCGACGGTCTTCGCGGCGAGCGTGGAGACGGCGCGCGCGAGCGGATTCACCGCCTGCGCCGGGGCCTGCGACTTGCGCGTGAGCAACATGGTCGGCTCCTCAGACTTCGGTGGTCTTGTAGTACTTCTCGATATGCGCGGTGACGCGGTATCCCTGCGCCGTGTCGGCGGCGCCGGCCTGCTTTTCCGCGGCGGGCGCGGCGGCCTTGCGCGCCGTCGCGACCGCGGCGACGGCACCGGCGCTGCCCAGTCCGGCAGCGAGCAGGAAGTTGCGGCGGGTGGTGGGTTTCGTTTTCATCTCACGCCTCCTTTGGGTATTCCATCAATCCAGCGAAAACGACTGCGCCTCGAGCGCGATGAACGCGGCGCCGAGGGCGGCGACCTTGCGGTAGTAATTGGATGCGCCGGCCGAGCCCAGCGCGGCGAAGAACTTCGCCGCCGCGACGGCGACGTGGTCCTCGAAGAAGCGGCGCTGCTCGTCGATCGTGGCCGGGCCGCGGCCGGCACCGCCCGCGACCAGCACGCGCATCGCCTCGAAGAGGCCGCCGAACTGGTCCTCGGGCTCCGTCGCGTCGGCGCGCGGGGCGAGCCCGAGCGCGGCGAGATCCGCCCGCAGGCGCACACGCGGGTGCCCCACCGCGGCCGCGCCGACGTAGGAGCCCGCATAGCGCGAAACCGCCGCCTTGCCGATGGTGGCGAAAAGCGCCTCGTGCTCCTCGGCCGCGGCGTCCGCGTCCATCACCGAGGACGCGGCGACGAGCCCTTCCCACGCGCGGGCGAGCGCCGCATCGGCATCGGGCGCCATGGCGGGCGAATGCGCGAGGCTGTGGAGCAGCGCGTTGTCGGGCGGCATGTGGATCATGCGGGCGAGGAGCGCGTAGAAGCTCGCACGCGCCGCTTCCTCCGCGGCGAGCGGACGATGCAGCGCGACCGGCGCCGTCTCGGCCCGCGCGTTCACGGCGCGCCTCCCAGATCGAGCACCGAGACCTCACCCTTGGCGGACATCATGTCGATCACCCGGCAGTCGCCGCACATCTGCAGGCGGCGCAATGCCTCCGGACGGGAGAACATCCCGTGGGCCCCGAGCCTTCCCAGCATCGTGTCGATCATCTGCTTGGTGCCGAAGGGCTTCTCGCAGCGGATGCAGTGGAAGGGCTGCGTCTCGTTGAGTTGCCGCGCTTCCCGCGCGGGGGCACCGAGGAGCAGGCGCGGCACGAGCTCGATGGCCGATTCCGGGCAGGTCGCCTCGCAAAGCCCGCATTGCACGCAGTTGCGCTCGACGAACTTGAGCAGCGGCCGGTCCACGCCATCCATGAGCGCGGACTCGGGGCACGCGCCGACGCACGCCATGCACATCGTGCATTTGTCGCGGTCGACGCGCACCTCGCCGTAGGGCGCGCCGGCGGGAAGCGCGATCTCGGCGACCGGCGCCGGCGCGAGCTTCGCCAGGTGCTCGACCGCGAATTCGATCGCGGTGCGCTTGTCGTTGGAAAGCGCGAAGGTCGCGGGCGCGGCCGCGTTCGGCGCGGGGGCGAGCGCGTCGAAGGCGGCGGCGACGGATGCCGCGTCGTGCGCCTCGATGAGCGCGAAATGGCGCCCGGGGTGTCCGAGCCCGGCGAGAATCGCCTCGCCGATCGCCATCTGCGCGCGCAGCGCCGCGAGGTATTCGCGGTCCTCGCTGCCCGCGGAAAGCACGACCACCTGGCTCGCGCCGTACGCGATGGCGCCGAGCATGAGGTCGAGCCCCGTGGACGCGACATGCCAGGTTTCCACCGGAAGCGCGCGCGCCGGCAACCCATGGCCGGCCGCGGCCGAGGCGGCGAGCAGCTCGCGCGCCGCGCCGCCGTCGTGGAAGACGATGCAGGCATCCGTTCCGCCCGCTTCGCGGTAGACGGCGACGAGTTGCCGGAGCTGCGCGCCGCGCTCGGCCACGCGCGGGAACTGATAGCTCATGGCGCCCGACGGGCACACCGTCGCGCACGCCCCGCATCCCATGCACAGGTGCGGATCGACCTTGACGTGGTCACCCGCCGACGAGATCGCCTGCGTGGAGCAGATATCGATGCAGGCGCTGCAGCCTTCGACCTGCGAGCGGCTGTGGGCGCACAGGTTCTCGCGCAGCGCGAAGTAGCGCGGCTTCTCGAATTCCCCTACCGCCTCGCGAAGCTCCGCGAGGGCCGACTGCAGGCTCGCCTCGCCCGGGGGCGCGCGGAAATATCCCTGCGGCGGCTGGCGCATCGCGAACAGCGGCTCTTGCGAAAAATCGAGCAGCAGGTCGAAACGCGCCGGGGTGAGCGCTTCGGCCGGCGCGCCCGCGCCGTGCGCGAGGCCGGCGATGCGGATCTCGAATTCGCCGAGGTAGCCGGTGACGCCTTCGACGCGGCCCGACCAGCTGTCGAACGGCGCGCCGTCCGCGATGCCGCCCTCCGGGTGGAGCACGGTCACATGGAGCGAGCGCGCGAGCGCCACGGCGCATTCACGCGCGCGTTGCGGCTCGTCGCCCGCGATCACCAGCAGGTTGCCGCGCGAGCGATACGAGACGCTCGCCACGGGATCGGGCGGCGCGAGGCGCGAGAGGGAGGCGAGCGCCGCGAGCTTGGGTGCGCAATCGACGGATGCGGCGCTCCAGCCACGCGCTTCGAGGTTCAATAGGGGCTGCGGGATGTGGGATCCCGATTCGGCGCCCGGTCTGGGCGCGGTGGACATCTCGTCGAGCGTCATTACGTGACGTCTTCGCCGCCGCGGGTGCGCGAGGGCGCTCCTCTGTGGTGT
>JAICTR010000505.1 GCA_025936275.1 Burkholderiales bacterium | reverse complement strand
GCCTTGCCGCGCTGGGCGAGCGCCACTTCGCCTTCGACGACGTAATACATGCGCGCGACCGAGCGCTTGCCGAAGAGGCCGCCCTTCGCCTTCTCGTCCTCGACGAAGAGCGTCTCGCCCGCGGCGAAGCGCTCGGGCTTGCCGGCGGCGCGGAAGAGCTGCTCGGCGATCCGGGCGTCGTAGTAGCGGCTTTGCGCCGGCTTGAACGGCGCGGAGGGCGCTTTGGATTCGGCGGTTGCGCGAGGGGTGGCGGGCTGCGGCTTGGTGAAGTCGAAATCGTCGGTCATGCGGCGCGGGCGGGAAGCGGTCGTCCTTTAGAATGCGCAATTGTCGCATCCCGCGACGGGCCTGTAGCTCAGGTGGTTAGAGCAGGGGACTCATAATCCCTTGGTCCCTGGTTCGAATCCAGGCGGGCCCACACCGAACGAAAAAGGGGTCACGCGCGTTGCGCGCCGCCCTGCACCTTGCGCGCGAGCCGCTTCGTGTCGGTCACGGCGCGCAGGAAATCCGGCCGCCCGATCTTCTTCTCCACGTGCGCTTGCGCCGCCTTCCAGCGCGGCATGGCATCCGCGAACGCCTTGCGTCCCTTCGGCGTGGAGCTCGCGAGCTTCACGCGCGCATCGGGTCCCGCGCCGAGCGCGATGAGGCCCATGTCCGCCAGCGCGGCGACGTTGCGGCTCACCGTGGTCTTGTCCATCACCAGCCAGTCGGCGATCTCGCGCAGCGAGAGCGGCTCGGAGGCGATCACGCACCAGAGCACCGGCAGCTGCCCCGAGGTGAGTCCCGAGGGCGCGAGGTAGCCGTCGTAGAGGGCGGTGAGCGCGCGCGAGGCCATGCGCAGGTTGCCGCACAGGCAGTCGAATCCACGGGACCGGTAGGTCCTCACGTGGGACGCCACGCGCTTATCGATCGGAGATGTCATCGCAGGGTCCATTCTACGCCGCGCCTCTGCGCGCGAATCCCGTTTCGTTCGCCTTCGCCGCCCGCACCCTCTTGACTCGCAGGGCGAAACCATCGGACGATTAGTTGCAGATACAACCAAACGGCGGCGCCCGCGTCGACTCGGCGCGCGGGCGCCCGGAGGGCAGGCCGGTGAAGGTGCCAGCGGCGGGACGCAACGGCGCGCGTTATCGCAGGAGCCTCATGGAGAAGCTCGCCATCGTGCGCGAGTCGATGGCGCCCGGCGCCTCGGCCGCGCGCGTGGCGCGCCGCCACCAGGTCTCGCCGAACGTCCTCTACTACTGGCGCAAGGTCTACCGCGAGCTCCTCGACGCCGATCCCGCCGACGTCTCGCGCAAGGGCGACCTCTCGGATCTCGAACTGCAGGTGCGAAACCTCGAGCGGCTGCTCGGGCAACGCACGCTCGAAGTCGCCTTGCTGCGCGAAAAACTGGGAATGCCCCCGACCGATGATCTCGACTGATTCCCCGAAGCGCCACATCCACCTGGGCACGCGGCTCGAGGCCGCCGAGCGCGTGCGAAGCGGCCGCGCCGAGGCGTGCGATATCGCGCGCGCGCTGGGCGTCGACGAAGCGGAAGTCCGCCGCTGGGTGGAAAGCGGCGAGAAGCCCGTCACGTTCGACGACCTCTTCGTGCCGCCGGAGGCGCAGCGCCTCACGCGCCGCGCGCAGCGCCTGGTGGCGCTCATCGCGCAGGCCGACCGCGACATCCGGGCGCTCACCGCGCGCCTGGTCGAGGGACGCCGCGGCGAGCCGCAGGGCGCCGACTGAGGCCGCCGAGGCCCCAAGAAATTTGGAGGGAGCGCACAAATAAATCTCGCGGCGTTGCGCACCGGCAACGACGCGCATCGCTCGACGCTCGATTTCGTTGACGCGCGAAATCCGCGCTCTGTAACTTCGCGAAGCCAATCTCTTCCTGGGGAAAACATGATCG
>JAICTR010000055.1 GCA_025936275.1 Burkholderiales bacterium | reverse complement strand
CCCGCGCCCGTCGTGCCGCCCGAGGTGCACCACCGCGTGATGCACGAGATCGTCACGCCCGTCGTGAAAGGCATGGCGGCCGACGGCATTCCGTACCAGGGTTTTCTCTACGCAGGCCTCATGGTCGATTCGCGCGGCGCGCCCTCGCGGTCGATCATGAGCCCCGCGTAGAGAAATCCGGTGTACGGAACGCCATCGGCCGCCATGCCCTTCACCGTGGGCGTCACGATCTCGCGCATCACGCGATGGTGCACCTCGGGCGTCACCACCGGCGCCGGCGAATAGGCGCCCATCCCGCCGGTGTTCGGGCCGCGATCGCCGTCGAAGATGCGCTTGTGGTCCTGGCTCGAGGCGAGCGGCAGCACGTTCTTGCCGTCCACCATCACGATGAAGCTCGCCTCCTCGCCCTCGAGGAATTCCTCGATCACCACGCGATGGCCCGCCTCGCCCAGCTTGCGCCCCCCCAGCATCATGTCGATCGCGTCGTGGGCCTCGTCGGCATTCACCGCGACCACGACGCCCTTGCCCGCCGCGAGGCCATCGGCCTTGATCACGATCGGCGCGCCGTGCGATTCCACATGCTCATGCGCCGACTCGGGATCGGAGAACGTGGCGTAGTGCGCGGTCGGGATGCCGTGGCGCGCCATGAAGCGCTTGGCGAAATCCTTGGAAGCTTCCAATTGGGCGGCGGCCTTGGTCGGCCCGAAGATGCGCAGGCCCCGATCGAGGAACGCATCGACCACACCCGCGGCGAGCGGCGCCTCGGGCCCCACCACGGTCGCATGGATCTCTTCCTTCTCGGCGAAGCGCACCAGGTCCGCGATCGCGCTGATCGGCACATTGAAGACGCCGTCCTCGCGCGCGGTGCCGGCATTGCCCGGCGCGACGTACACGCGCGAAACCTTGGCCGACTGCGCGAGCCGCCACGCCATCGCGTGCTCTCGCCCGCCGGAACCGATGACGAGGATCTTCAATGCCGGAAATGCCGCATGCCGGTGAACACCATCGCGATGCCGTGCTCGTCCGCGGCGGCGATGACCTCTTCGTCGCGCAAACTTCCGCCCGGCTGGATCACGGCGCGCGCGCCCGCCTTGGCGACGACGTCGAGCCCGTCGCGAAACGGGAAGAACGCGTCCGAGGCGACCACCGAGCGGCGGAGCGACAGGCCCGCATTCTTCGCCTTGATGGAGGCGATGCGCGTGGAATCGACGCGGCTCATCTGCCCCGCGCCCACGCCGAGCGTGCGGCCGTCCTTGCAGAAGACGATCGCGTTCGACTTCACGAAGCGCGCGACGCGGAAAGCGAAGAGAAGGTCGTTCGTTTCAGCCTCGCTGGGCGCACGCTTCGTCACGACGCGCATCTGCGCGACGTCGAACTGATCCGGCGTTTGCACGAGCAGGCCGCCGCCCACGCGCTTCGTCTCGAGGCGATTCGCGCCGCGCTCGAGGGCGATCTCCAGCAGCCGCACGTTCTTCTTCGCCGCGAACGCCTTGCGCGCCGCCGCATCGTACGCGGGCGCGATCATCACCTCGACGAACTGGTTCTCGACGATCGCCGCGGCGGTCGCGCCATCCACCGGCCGGTTGAAGGCGATGATGCCGCCGAAGGCCGAGGTGGGATCCGTGGCGAAGGCATTGCGATAAGCGTCCAGGGTGCCGTCGGCGATCGAGACGCCGCACGGATTCGCGTGCTTCACGATCACGCACGCCGGCACGTCGAAGGCGCGGCAGCACTCCCAGGCCGCGTCCGCATCGGCGATGTTGTTGTAGCTCAACTCCTTCCCCTGCACCTGCTTGAACGTCGCCAGCGTGCCGGGGGGTGGATCGCGCTCGACGTAGAAGGCCGCGGACTGGTGCGGGTTCTCGCCGTAGCGAAGCGGCTGCGCGAGGCGGAACTGCAAGTTGAGCCGATCGGGAAACTCGCGCGCCTCGCCTTGCACATCGCGCGCGGTGAGCCAGTTGGAGATCATGCCGTCGTACTCGGCGCTGTGGCTGAAGGCCTTCGCGGCCAGCGCATGGCGGTCCTCGAGCGAGAGTGCGCCTTCATGAGCCTTCATCTTCTCGCGGATCGAAAGGTAATCGGCAGGATCGGTCACCACGGCGACGAAGGCGTGGTTCTTCGCCGCCGCGCGCACCATCGCCGGGCCGCCGATGTCGATGTTCTCGATCGCCTCCTCCATCGTGCAGCCGGGCTTCGCCACGGCCTTCGCGAAGGGATAGAGGTTCACCACCACCATGTCGATGGGTGCGATGCCGTGCTGCTGCATCGAGCGCACATGGTCTGGCCGGTCGCGCCGCGCGAGGATGCCGCCGTGCACCTTGGGGTGCAGCGTCTTCACCCGACCTTCCATCATCTCGGGGAAGCCGGTGTAGTCGCCGACCTCGGTCACGACCACGCCGTTCAGCTTCAGCAGTTGCGCGGTGCCGCCGGTGGAGAGGATCTCGACCCCGTGGAAGAGCAGCGCCTTCGCGAGCTCGACGATGCCTTCCTTGTCGGAAACGCTGAGGAGGGCGCGGCGGATCCTGATGGGAAAGGATTGGGACGGCACGGTCGACCGAAACACCCTGCGTCGTTCTTCTGCGTTCATCTGCGGCCCCTCTGCGTTCATCTGCGTCTACCGCCCTGGGGCCGCTTCACTATTCGACGTCAATCCAGCCCGTGCTGCTGCAGCTTCTTCCGTAGCGTGTTGCGGTTGAGGCCGAGGATCTGCGCGGCGCGCGTCTGGTTGCCCTGCGCCTGGAACATCACCACCTCGAGCATCGGGCGCTCGACCGCGCACACCACCATCTCGTAGATGCCGGTGCACTTCTCGCCGTCGAGGTCCTTGAAGTACTGCCTCATCACCTTGCGCACGGTGGAGGCGAGCTCGTTCTCGCGCGCGGACGCTTCCGCCTTGGCATCGACCCGGGGTTTACGCTGCAAGGGCGACCTCTTCGTCGTATTCGAGGCGCGGGGAGTGCGCGAGCAGCTCGTCGAAGAAGCGTTGCACGGCTTCGAGCTGCAGCTCGGCGGTCTCGAGGGTGTTCATGCGGGCGCGGAACACGGCGGAGCTCTTGAGACCCTTCGTGTACCAGCCGATGTGCTTGCGCGCGACCCGCATGCCGCGCTCGACGCCGTAGAAGGCGTACAGGTCGTGCAGGTGGCCGACCAGCACCTCGCGGATCTCCGCCACGGTGGGCGGGGGAAGCTCGCTGCCGGTCTCAAGGAAATGCTCGATCTCGCGGAAGATCCACGGGCGCCCCTGGGCCGCGCGCCCGATCATGACCGCGTCGGCGCCGGTCTGCTCGAGCACATGCTTCGCCTTCTGCGGCGTACCGATGTCGCCATTGGCGATCACGGGGATGCGCACCGATTCCTTCACGGCGCGGATCGTCTCGTATTCGGCATCGCCCGTGTACATGTCGGCGCGCGTGCGGCCGTGGATGGCGAGCGAGCGGATGCCGTTCTCCTCGGCGATGCGCGCGATGGAGAGGGCGTTCTTGTTCTGCCGGTTCCAGCCGGTGCGGATCTTGAGCGTCACCGGGACGTTCACCGCCTCGACCACCGCGGAGACGATGCGCGCGACGAGCGGCTCGTCCTGCAGCAGCGCGCTCCCGGCGTAGACGTTGCAGATCTTCTTCGCCGGGCAGCCCATGTTGATGTCGATGATGTCCGCGCCCTTGTCCACGTTGTAGCGCGCGGCCTCGGCCATCATGTCGGGATCGGCGCCCGCGATCTGGATCACCTTCGGCTCGACCTCGCCCTCGTGGTTGCCGCGGCGGATGGTCTTCTCGGAGCCCCACAGGAGCGAGTTCGACGCCACCATCTCGGACACGGCCATGCCCGCGCCCATGCGCTTGCACAGGCTGCGGAAGGGACGATCGGTGACGCCCGCCATGGGCGCGACGATGAGCCGGTTCTTGAGTTGGATGGAGCCGATTTTCACGTTCTGTGCCGTGTTCGCTCGCCGCCGCGCGATGCGTCCGCGACGGAAAAGGCGCTCATTTTATACGCTGTGCAAATCGAGGGGGTAAGTTAATTTTCGCACACGCGAAGCGCTTCTCCACGGAGGAAATAAAGTCAAGCGGAGGATTGCGCACTCGCAACGTGGTTCACGTTCGCGCACGCCGCGATGGCGCTACGCGGGGCCGAACCCGCCGCCGCCCGGCGTCTCGATCACGAACACGTCCCCGGGCCGCATCCCGGTCTCGTCGGCATAGGAAAGCTCGGTGCGCGCACCATCGGCGCGCTCTACCCAGTTGCGCCCGAGCGCGCCCGGCTCGCCGCCCGCCATGCCGTACGGCGGAATGCGGCGGTGCCCCGCGAGGATCGCCGCCACCATCGCCTCGAGGAAGCGCACGCGGCGCGTCGCGCCGTCGCCGCCGTGCCATCGGCCGCGCCCGCCGCTGCCGCGCCGGATCTCGTGCGCGTCGATGCGCACGGGGAAGCGCCATTCGAGCACCTCGGGATCGGTGAGCCGCGAGTTGGTCATGTGCGCCTGCACCGTGTCGGTGCCGTCGAAGCCCGGCCCCGCGCCCGTGCCGCCCGAGAGGGTCTCGTAGTACTGGTAGCGTTCGTTGCCGAAGGTGAAGTTGTTCATCGTGCCGTAGGAGGCCGCCATCACGCCGAGCGCGCCGTACAGGGCATCGGTGAGGCATTGCGACGTCTCGACGTTCCCGGCGACCGTCGCGGCGGGCGGGCGCGGGTTGAGCATCGAGCCCTCGGGGATGATCACCTCGAGCGGCTTGAGACAGCCGGCGTTGAGCGGGATGTCGTCATCCACCAGCGTGCGGAAGACGTAGAGCACCGCGGCGTAGACGACGGCCGAGGGCGCGTTGAAGTTGCTTTCGAGTTGCGCGCTGGTCCCGGTGAAGTCGATGGTGGCGCTGCGCCGGTCCGCGCCGATCGCGATCTTCACGCGGATCACGGCGCCGTTGTCCATCTCGTAGGCGAACTCGCCGTCCTTCAGCACGCCGATCACGCGCCGCACGCATTCCTCGGCGTTGTCCTGCACGTGCTTCATGTACGCCTTCACCACGTCGAGGCCGAAGTGATCGACCATTCGCGCGAGCTCCTGCACGCCCTTCTCGTTCGCCGCGACCTGCGCGCGCAGGTCCGCGATGTTCTGGTCGGGATTGCGCGCGGGGTAGCGCGCGCCCGAGAGCAACGCGCGCATCTGCGCTTCGCGCATGTGGCCGTCCTCGACCAGCTTCACGTTGTCGAGCAGCACGCCTTCTTCCTCGACGGTCTTCGAGAAGGGCGGCATGGAGCCCGGGGTGATGCCGCCGATGTCGGCATGGTGGCCCCTCGACCCCACGTAAAACAAAGGCGTTGAAGCCACAGATGAACACGGATCAACACAGATGTTCTTCTCGAGGTAGACAGGGGTGATAACGGTCACATCGGGGAGGTGCGTCCCGCCGTTGTACGGGTCGTTCAGCACGTACACGTCGCCCGGCTTCATGGTGCCGCGGTTCCTGGCGATCACGGCCTTGATGCTCTCGCCCATGGAGCCCAGGTGGACCGGCATGTGCGGCGCGTTGGCGATGAGGTTCCCCTCGGCGTCGAAGAGCGCGCAGGAGAAATCGAGGCGCTCCTTGATGTTCACCGAGTACGCCGTCTGCGCGAGGCGCACGCCCATCTGCTCGGCGATCGACATGAAGAGGTTGTTGAAGACCTCGAGCATCACCGGATCGGCCGCGGTGCCCAGCGCGTAGCGCGCCTCGCGCGCCACGACGCGCTCGAGCACCAGGTCGCCCGAAGCGCCGATGCGCGCCTCCCATCCCGGCTCGACCACCGTGGTGGCGTTGCGCTCGGCGATGATCGCCGGTCCCGCGATGCGCGATCCCGCGGCGAGGGACTCGCGCACGAAGACGCCGGCGCGATGCGCGCGTCCTCCGGTGTACATCTCGGCGTGGTCCACCGCGTTGGCTTCGCTTGCCGGCGGTTGTGCTTCGCCCGGCTTTCGCGCGCTCGCCGACGTGCCGCCGCCGATCGCCTCCACCGAAACCGCCTCGGCCACCAGCGCGCGCGAGCGCATGAGGAAGCTGAAGCGGCGCGCATAGAGGCGCTCGAACTCGGCGCGCATCTCCTCGACCGAGCCGAGCGGCACGACGAGCGACGTATCCGTGCCCTCGTACTTGAGGTGCACGCGCCTTTCGAGCCGCGACAGGGCCGCGCCCTGCCACTCGAGCTCCTGCATGGCCTGCTCGCCGAGGCGCCGCGATTTGCCGAGGATATCGTCGAGCGCCTGGTCGAGGCGCCGCTCCACCGCCTCCTCGCGCAGCGCGCGCACTTCGGCGAGGCCCATGCCGTAGGCGGAGAGCACGCCCGCGAACGGATGGATGTAGACGCGCTTCATGCCGAGCTCGTCCGCCACGAGGCACGCATGCTGGCCGCCCGCGCCGCCGAAGCAGGCGAGCGTGTACTCGGTGACATCGTGGCCGCGCTGCACCGAGATGAACTTGATCGCGTTCGCCATGTTGGCGACGGCGACGCGCAGGAATCCCTCGGCCACCGCATGCGGATCCTGCGCCGTGCCGGTGGCGCTCTCGATCTCGCGCGCGAGCTTCGCGAACTCGTCCTTCACGCGCACCGCATCGAGCGGCTGGTTGCCGCGCTCGCCGAACACGTGCGGGAAATGCGCGGGCTGGATCTTGCCCAGCATCACGTTGCAGTCGGTGACGGTGAGCGGGCCGCCGCGCCGATAGCAGGCGGGGCCCGGGTTCGCGCCGGCGGAATCCGGACCCACGCGTTGCCGTTGGCCGTCGAAATGCAGGATCGAGCCGCCGCCGGCCGCGATGGTGTGGATCGACATCATCGGCGCGCGCATGCGAACGCCCGCGACCAGCGTCTCGAACTCGCGCTCCAGCTCGCCCGCGTAGTGGGAGACGTCGGTCGAGGTGCCGCCCATGTCGAAGCCGATCACCTTGTCGAAGCCCGCCGCGGTCGCGGTCGCCACCATGCCGACGATGCCGCCCGCCGGGCCCGACAGGATCGAGTCCTTGCCCTGGAAGCGCATCGCGTCGGTGAGTCCGCCGTTCGACTGCATGAACATGAGCCGCGGGCGCGAGACGGGGCGATGATCGAGCGACGGCGACGCATGCCCGCCGAGCTCGCCCGCGACCTGCTCCACATAGCGCCGCAGGATCGGCGAGAGGTAGGCATCGACGACCGTCGTGTCCCCGCGCGAGACCGCCTTCATGAGCGGGCTCACGATGTGCGACACGGAGATCTGCGCGAAGCCCGCCTCGCGCGCGAGCTCGGCCACGCGCGCCTCGTGCGCCGGGTAGCGGTAGCCGTGCAGGAAGACGATGGCGATGGAATCGAAGCCTTCGGCCTTGGTCGCCGCGAGCTGCGCGCGCGCCGCCGCCTCGTCGAGCGGGCGCACGATGTCGCCGTGTGCGCCCATGCGCTCGTCCACCTCGACCACCTTCGCGTAGAGCAGCTCCGGCAGCTTGATGTGGCGATCGAAGATGCGCGGCCGGTTCTGGTAGGCGATGCGCAGGAGGTCGCGGAAGCCGCGCGTGATGAAGAGCGCGGTGGGCTCGCCCTTGCGCTCGAGGAGCGCGTTGGTGGCGACCGTGGTGCCCATCTTCACCGCGTCGATTTGCTCGACCGGAATCGGCTCGCCGCGCGCCACGCCCATCAGGTGACGGATGCCGGCAATCGCCGCATCACGGTATTGATCCGGGTTCTCGGAGAGGAGCTTGTGCGTGACGAGCTCACCGCCCGGCTTCCTCGCCACGATGTCCGTGAACGTGCCGCCGCGATCGATCCAGAATTCCCAGCCCGGTTTGCTTGCCGCGCTCATCTGTGTTCATCCGTGTTCATCTGTGGCTTCGATCCTGGATTCCCGCCTTCGCGGGAATGACGAGGCACGGAACTGGGCATTTTGACATGCGCATGGGCCTTTGCTAGCTTCCCCGGACCCACCCAGGAGGAACCCCCATGAGAATCGCGCACGCCCTCGCAGCCCTTTGCGCCGTCGCGTTCAGCGCCGCGGCCACGGCCCAGGTGAAGTGGGACATGCCGACGCCGTACCCGGCCACCAACTTCCACACCGAGAACATCGCGCAGTTCGTCGCCGACATCGACAAGGCCACGCACGGCAAGCTCAAGATCACCGTGCACCCCAACGGCTCGCTCTTCAAGGCGAACGAGATCAAGCGCGCGGTGCAGGGCGGGGAAGCGCAGATGGGCGAGATCCTCATCTCCGGCTACTCCAACGAGGATCCGATCTTCGGCATCGACTCCGTCCCGTTCCTCGCCACGAGCTACGCGCAGGCGGAGAAGCTCTGGCATGCCTCGCGCAAGGCGATCGAGTCGCGCTTCCGGAAGCAGGGAATGCGTGTGCTCTACAGCGTGCCGTGGCCGCCGCAAGGCATCTACTCCGACAAGCCGATCGACTCCATGGCCGACATGAAGGGCCTCAAGATGCGCGCGTACAACCCGTACACCTCGCGCATCGCGGAGCTCGCCGGCGCGCAGCCGGTGACGATCCAGGCGGCCGAGCTCGCGCAGGCGATGGCGACCGGCGCCGTGAACGCCAACATCACCTCCAGCTCCACCGGCTACGACTCGAAGGCGTGGGAAGTGGTGAAGTACTACTACGACACGCAGGCGTGGATCCCGAAGAACATCGTCTTCGTGAACGAGAAGGCGTTCGACGCGCTGCCCAAATCCGAGCAGAAGGCGGTGCTCGACGCGGCGAAGGCCGCCGAGAAGCGCGGCTGGAAGGTCTCGCAGGAAAAGAACAAGTGGTACCTCGAGCAGCTGAAGAGCCACGGCATGCACGTCTCCGCGCCCTCGAAGCAGCTCGAGTCCGACTTCAAGAAGGTCGGCCAGACGATGACCGACGAGTGGCTGCAGAAGGCCGGGCCGGACGGCAAGGCGATCGTCGACGCCTATCGGAAATGAAATTCCCCCTCTCCCTTGGGAGAGGGTCGGGGAGAGGGTAACGACGCCGGCTCGACCCTCTCTGCAGCCTTCCTCCCGGATTCGCGTTTCATGAACCTTCGCCGGCTCCTGGATCATCTCTATAACGCCGCCGGTTACGGCGCGGCCCTCTTCATGATCGGCGTCCTCGCGATGGTGCTCGCGAGCGTCATCGGGCGGCTCGCGGGCTTCAACCTGCGCGGCTCGGATTCCTACGCCGGGTACTGCATGGCCGCGGCGAGCTTCCTCGCGCTCGCGCACACGTTGAAGCGCGGCGAGCACATCCGCGTGATGCTCTTCCTCGAGCGCTTCGGCGGGCGCTTGCGCCGGCCGCTCGAGCTGTGGTCCCACGCGGCGGGCACCTTCTTCTGCGCGGTCCTCGCGTGGTACAGCGTGCGCCTGGCCTGGCAATCGCACGCCTATAACGACATCTCGCAGGGCAACGACGCGACGCCGCTCTGGATTCCGCAGCTCGGCATGGCGCTGGGCTGCATCGTGCTGCTGGTGGCGATGGCCGACGACTTCATCCTGCTGCTGCGCCGGCGGGCGATCGGCACGGGCGCGCCCGACGAGCTGAAGGCGATCGAGTAGCGATGGACGCCTTCATCACGGTCGTGCTCATCGTGCTGCTCTTCGCGCTGCTCGGGAGCGGCCTCTGGATCGGCATCTCGCTCCTCGGCGTGGCGTGGATCGGCATGCAGCTCTTCTCCTCGCGTCCCGCGGGCGATGCGATGGCCGTGACCATCTGGGGCTCGCTCTCGTCGTGGACGCTCACCGCGCTGCCGCTCTTCGTGTGGATGGGCGAGATCCTCTTCCGCACGCGATTGTCGGAGGACATGTTCAAGGGCCTGGCTCCCTGGCTCTCGAAGATTCCCGGGCGCCTCCTGCACACCAACATCATCGGCTGCACCATCTTCGCGGCGGTGTCCGGATCGAGCGCGGCCACCTGCGCCACCATCGGCAAGATGACGCTGCCGGAGCTGGAGAAGCGCGGCTATCCCGCGGACATGACCATCGGCACGCTCGCAGGCGCGGGAACGCTGGGCCTCCTGATTCCACCCTCCATCATCATGATCGTGTACGGCGTGACGGCCGAGGTCTCGATCACGCGCCTTTTCATCGCGGGCGTGGTGCCGGGGCTGCTGCTGGCGTCGCTCTTCATGGGCTACACCGTGGTGTGGTCGCTCGCGCATCCAGGCCGCATTCCGTTGCCCGATCGCGTGATGACGTTCGGCGAGAAGCTGCACGCCTCGCGCCACCTGATCCCGGTCGTAGGGCTCATCGCGCTGGTGCTGGGCTCGATCTACGTCGGCATCGCGACGGCCACCGAAGCGGCGGCGCTCGGCGTCGTGGGCGCGCTCGCGCTCTCGTGGCTGCAGGGCTCGATGAACGCGAAGGTGTTCCGGGTGAGCCTCATGGGCGCCACGCGCCTCTACTGCATGATCGCGCTGATCCTCGCCGGTGCATCGTTCCTCACGCTCTCGATGGGCTACATCGGGCTGCCGCGCCGGCTCGCGGAGTTCATCGCGGGGCTCGGGCTGTCCCAGCTGGGGCTCCTCTTCTGGCTGATGGTGTTCTACATCGTGCTGGGCTGCTTCCTCGACGGCATCTCCATGGTGGTGCTCACCATGGGTGTGATCCTGCCGACGATCCAGAAGGCGGGCATCGACCTGGTGTGGTTCGGCATCTTCGTGGTG
>JAICTR010000105.1 GCA_025936275.1 Burkholderiales bacterium | reverse complement strand
GGTTCTCGACGGGCTCGCGCGCATCGCCCGCCTCGCCTGAACCGTGTCGCGATTCCTCTTCTTCCTGCTGCTGCTCGCGGTCCTCGCCTTCGGTGCCCACCTGTGGCTCGAGGAGCACGCGCAGCGTCCCGACCTCTCCGCGCGCGAGATCAATCCTGGCGCGGTGCGCATCGTTTCCGTGACGCCGCCCACGATCGCCGCCAAGGCGGTCGCGGACCGGCAGCGCGCCACGCAGGCGCTCGCGGGCGCGGCGTGCGTCGAGTTCTCGGGCGTGGCCGCCGCCGATGCCGCGCGCGCGCACGACGCGTTCGCGGCGATGCACCTCGGCAATCGATTGCTCGAGCATCCGGTCGAGGACGTCTCGCGCTACTGGGTGTTCGTGCCGCCCGCGGCCGACCGCCGCGGCGCCGAAGGCACGGTCACGCAGTTGAAGCGCCTCGGCGTGGGAGACGTCTCGATCCGCCCCGACAACGCGATCTCGCTCGGCGTCTTCTCGAGCGAGGAGGCGGCGCGCCGCTTCCTCGCCTCGCTCGCGGCGCGCGGGGTGCGCGGCGCCGAGGTGGGTCCGTTCACGAAGGAAGTGCGCGGCGTGACGATGCTGGTGCGCGAGCCCGATACCGAGACCGTCGCGCGGCTCGCGATCCTGCAGCGCGACTTCCCCGGATCGAGCCTGCACGCGGTGGCCTGCCCGCCGGCGAACGCGAAGGCGGGCCAGTAGCATGGCGCGCGCGCCGCACATCGTCGCCGCCTTGATGCTGGCCGCGGCCTGCGCCGGCTGCTCGATCCTCGATCCCTACGACATCGTCGGCCGCGCGCATTCCGCCGCGCCGACGATTCCCGATGCCTACGTGCCGGAAACCGATGTGGCGCTCGGGCGCGAAGGGCGCCTGCGCGCGTTCGACTTCGTCTGGAACACGATCGAGCGCCGTTACCACGATCCTTCGTACAACGGCGTCGACTGGAAGGCGGTGGGGGAGCGCTATCGCCCGCTCGCGCTCGCGGCCCCCGACGACGAGGCGTTCTGGGACGTCCTCGACCGCATGACCGGCGAGCTGCACGATTCGCACACGCGCGTGGAATCGCCGCTCGACGCGCAGCTCCGGCGCCACGACCAGGCGATCACCATCGGCATCTCGATCCTGCCCGTCGAGGGCAAGCTCGCCGTCGCGACCGTGGACCCGCGCGCGGACGCGTGGTGGGCGGGCGTGCGCCCGGGAATGACCGTGCTCGCGATCGACGGCAAGCCCGCCGCGCGGGCGTACGGCGAGCTCCTCGCGCACACGCGCCAGGCCTCCACCGATCGCGCGCGCCACCTCGCCGCGATGCGCCGCCTCGTGCACCGCGCCCCGGGGTCGAAAGTGTCCTTCACCTTCGAACGCGCCGACGGCACGCGCCTCGAGGCGACGCTCGAGCGGCGCCGCATCGATCGCCCGCACGTCGAGGCGCATCGCTTGCTGCCCTCGGGATTCGGCTACGTGCGCTTCTCGCAATGGACGATCGGGCTCACGCTGCGCGCGCTGGACGGCCTCGATGCCTTGCGCAGCGCGCCCGGAATCGTCATCGACCTGCGCGGCAATCCGGGCGGCTCGGTGCACGCCGTGAACCTGATGCTCGAGCGCTTCTTCCGCGAGCCGACCGAGCTCGGCCGCGCGACGACGCGAAACGGCAAGCCCATCTCGATGCTCGCCGGCACGGTGGACATCATCCGGCTGCATCGCAAGCTGCGCGGCGATCCGAACGCGTACCGCGGTCCGGTGGCGATCCTGGTCGACAGCGGGAGCGCGAGCGGCAGCGAGCTCTTCGCCGGCACGATGCAGGCGACGGGGCGCGCGAAGGTCGTGGGACAGCCGAGCTGCGGCTGCCTGCTGGGCTTCCTCGGTTATGCCGCGGTCCCCGGCGGCGCGGAGCTCGCGTACAGCGAGGTGGGCTTCGTGCTCACCAACGGCCGCCGCATCGAGGGCGAAGGCGTGATCCCGGATGTCGAGGTGCCGCTCAGCCTGCACGACCTGCGCCTCTTCCGCGACCGCACGCTCGAGGCGGCCGAAGCGCTGCTCGATCGCCTCGCCCAGGAAGCGCCCGGCGCAGCGCGCAAGGACGCGCGATGAGCGCTCGCCCCTCGGCGCTCAATCCCGGCGTCGCGCGCCGCGAGGTGTGGGCGTGGGCGATGTACGACTTCGCGAACTCGGGCTACACCACGGTGGTCCTCACCGCGGTCTTCAACGCGTACTTCGTCTCGGTGGTCGCGGCGAACGCGGACTGGGCCACCTTCGCATGGACCGCCGCGCTCTCGGTCTCGTACCTCGGCGTGATCGTGCTCGGGCCGATCCTCGGCGCGTGGTCCGACGCGCATGCGGCGAAGAAGCCGCTCCTCGCGATCTCCACCGTGATCTGCATCGCGGGCACCGTGGCGCTGGCGCTCGCCGGGCCCGGCACGATCGGCTGGGCGGTGGGCGCGATCATCGTCTCCAACATCGCCTACTCGATGGGCGAAAACCTGTGCGCGGCGTTCCTCCCCGAGCTCGCGCGCCCCGAAGCGCTCGGCAAGGTGTCGGGATGGGGATGGAGCCTCGGCTACTTCGGCGGCATCCTCGCGCTCGCGATCTCGCTCGCGTGGGTGATGAGCGCGCCTTCGCGCGGCGCCACCTCCGCCCAGGCGGTGCCGGGCACGATGATCATCACGGCCGCGGTCTATGGCCTCGCGGCGCTGCCGACGTTCCTCTTCCTGCGCGAGCGCGCCGTGCCGGCGGAAGTGCCGGGCGCGCGCGTCGCCTTCGCGCGGCTCATGCAGACCGCGCACGCGGCCCGCACCTACAAGGACCTGCTGCTGGTCTTCGCGTGCGGCACGCTCTACCAGGCGGGTGTGGCGACGGTGATCGCGCTCGCCGCGATCTACGCCGAGCAGGTGATGGGCTTCAAGACCCACGAGACGATCATCCTCATCCTCGTGGTGAACGTGACCGCGGCGGTCGGCGCCTTCGGCTTCGGCTACGCGCAGGACCGCATCGGCAAGGTGGCGGCGCTGCGCGTGACGATCGTGGGATGGATCGCGATGACGGTCGTGGCTTTCTTCTCGACCACGGCCGGCATGTTCTGGGTGGCGGCGAACCTCGCCGGGCTGTGCATGGGATCGAGCCAGTCCGCGGGGCGCGCGCTGGTCGCGTATCTTTCGCCGGTGGATCGCGCGAGCGAGTTCTTCGGCCTCTGGGGCGTCGCGATCCGCCTCGCCGCGATCCTGGGCCCCCTCACCTACGGCGCGGTCACGTGGCTCACGCACGGCAACCATCGCCTCGCGATCCTTCTCACCGGCGCCTTCTTCCTCGCCTCGCTCGCCGTGCTCGCGTTCGTCGACGAAGCGCGCGGCCGCTCGCGCGTCGCCTGAGCCCGACGCGGCGCGTGTTGCGCGCCACGCCGCGAAGTCCGATGATGGCGCCCATGCCCGCTCCCAAGCGAACGCTCTACGACATCCTCGGCGTGGCGCCCGACGCGCCGCCGGCGGAGATCGATCGCGCGTACCAGGCGCGCGATGCCGAGCTTCGCGACGGCGGCTCGCGCGACCCGGGCGAAGCGGCGCTGCTGCGCCAGGCCCACGAGGTGCTCGCCGACGAGAAACGGCGCGCGGCATACGACACCTCGCTCATCACCGAATCGGAGCGCGCCGCCGCCCGCGCGCAAGCCCGGGCGCAGGCGCCCGACCTCGCGCTCGAAGCGGAGCAAGACGCGGGCGAGCGGCGCATCCGCATTCCGCCGGTGGGACTCGCGGTAGGCGTGCTCGCGCTGCTCGTGATCGCCTATGCGCTGATGCATTCGCGCGAACGGCCCGCCGCGCCCGCGCCGCCGCCGGTCGCCGAAGCACCGGCGGCTCCCGAGGCGCAACCGCCCGCGCCCGCCGCGCCGCAACCCACCGCGCCGAAGGACATCCTCGCGCGCGCGCAGAAATCCGTGGGGCGCGTGCAGGCGTTCGAGATGAGCGGGCGCGCGGTGCCGCTCGGGCTTGCGCTCGCGATCGACAACGGCGCCATGGTGACGACCTGCCACGGCATTCCCGGCAACGCGCAGCTCATCGTCTCGATCGGCGCGGAGAATCGCTCCGCCTCGCTCCTCGTCGACGACGAGACGCTCGACCTCTGCCGCCTCGCCGTGGAGCCGCCGCTGGTGCCGGTGACGCTCGCCGAGCGCGAGGCGCAGCCCGGCGACGTCGTCTACGCGCTGGGCGCCAACGCTTCGGGCGACCTCGCGCTCACCGAGGGCAACGTGAAGAGCCTGGTGCCCGATGCGCGCGGCCCGCTGATCGAGCTCTCGATGCCGGTCGCGCCGAACGGCAGCGGCGGCCCGGTGTTCGACGCGTACGGCAAGCTGGTGGGCATCGCGACCACCAGCGAAGCGCACGGCGCCTCGCTGAGCCTCGCGATCCCCGCCTCGTGGACCGCGCGCATGCGCTCGCGCGACCGCACCACGCCCTGAGCGCCGCGCCCCCCGGCGCCGGTGCCGTTGCCTGCGTGATATGCTGGTTTCGGCATTCCTTGCCGTTTCCCCAGCGGACAGTTCCATGCGCGTACTGATCGTCGAGGACGACGCGATGCTCGCGGACGGCCTCACCGCCACCCTTCGCCACGAGGGATTCGTGGTCGATTCGGTGGCGAGCGCCGAGCAGGCCGAAGCCGCCATCAAGGTCTCCGAGATCGACCTCATCATCCTCGACATCGGCCTGCCCGGCATGGACGGCTTCACGTGGTTGAGGCGCCTGCGCTCGCGCGGCGACGAGCAGGCGGTGCTGGTGCTCACGGCGCGCGACGCGGTGAGCGACCGCGTGCACGGGTTGAAGCTCGGCGCCGACGACTACCTGCCGAAGCCCTTCGCGCCCGAGGAGCTCACGGCGCGCGTCTCGGCGCTCGCGCGCCGCGGGCGGGCGATCCGCTCGCGCGTGATCGAGCACGGCCCGCTCACCATCGACCTCGCGCGCAAGCGCGCGATGATCCACGGCAAGCCCATCGACCTGCCGCAGCGCGAGCACGCGATCCTCGAGTACCTCTTCTCCAACATCGACGCGATCGTGGGGAAGGAGAAGATCGCGAGCGCGGTGGCCTCGTGGGACGAGCACATCTCGGCCAACGCGATCGAGGTGCACATCTCGCGGCTGCGCGCGAAGCTCGAGCCTTCGGGCATCCGCATCCGCACGGTGCGCGGGCTGGGATACATCGTCGAACCCTGGAGTGATGAAAAGCCTCAGGCTTAGGCTTTTCGCCTGGTTGTTCCTGCCGCTGATCGTCGTGGGCGCCACCGCCGCCACCGGCGCGTATGTCTTCATGGAGCGGCGCCTCACCGCCGCCTACGACCTGGACCTCGGCGACATCGCGCGCACGCTGGTTCCTTACATCCGGCTGAAGCAGGGGCGGCTCGACCTCGAGCTCTCCGACACCGCGGACGCGATCCTGCGCGCGGACAGCACCGACCACATCTACTACGTGATCCGCGACGGCGAGGGCAAGCTCATCGCGGGCGACCCGCACCTGAAGCCGCCGCCGCGCCTGCCCGGCGAGACGCTGCTCTTCTGGAACGACTTCCTCGAGGGGCGCCGCATCCGCGCGGTCGCGCTCGATACCGCGGTCGCGGGACAGCCGGTCTCGGTGATCGCGGCGGAGACCACCTTCAAGCGCGAGCACGCGTCCGACGACGCGATGCTCTCGGCGATCCTGCCCACCGTGCTGCTCTCGCTCGCGGCGATCATCGCGGTGATCATCGGCGTGCGCCGCGGGCTGGGTCCGCTCGAGCGGCTGCGCGAGGAATTGCAGGCGCGCTCGCACGTGGACCTGCGCCCCGTCGACGAGGGACACGTCGTCGAGGAGCTGCGGCCGCTGGTCACGGAGCTGAACCTCATGCTCGGGCGGCTCAAGGACGCGCAGAGCACGCAGGCGCGCTTCATCGCCAACGCCGCGCACCAGCTGCGCACGCCCATCGCCGGGCTCGTCACGCAGCTCGACCTCGCGCGGCGCGAGGGCGGCGAACGCGAGGGGCATTTCGCGCAGGCACGCGAGGGCGCGGCGCGGCTCGCGCGCCTCGCGCAGCAGGTGCTCTCGCTCGCGGCGGCCGATCCCGTCTCCAACCCGGTCGCGCGCACCGAGCCGTGCGACATGGCGGAAGTCGTGAAGGGCCATGCCGACGCGTGGGTGCGCACCGCGAACGGCCGCCACGTGGACCTCGAGTTCGACCTCGCCCCGGCGCCGATCGAGGGCGATCCGGTGCTGGTGGGCGAGATGGCCGCGAACCTCGTGGACAACGCCACGCGTTACGGCGCGACTTACGTGCTCGTCGGCACGCGACGCGAGGGCTCGCGCTCGATCCTCGAGGTGGTGGACGACGGCCCCGGCATTCCGGTCGAGGATCGCGGCCGCATCTTCGAGCGCTTCCGGCGCCTCGAGCGCCAATCGTCCGGCGGGAGCGGCCTCGGGCTCGCGATCGTGCACGAGATCGCGCAGCGCTACGGCGCGGCGGTGGACGTGGACGATGCGCCCTCGGGACGCGGCACGCGCATCCGCGTTTCCTTTCCCTAGCCGCGCCGCGGCGCGCGCTGCCGATGGACCTCGCCGCGCTCATCGACTCGTACGGCTACCTCGCGGTGCTGGTGGGCGCGTTCACGGAGGGCGAGACGGTGCTGGCACTCGCCGGGCTCGCGGCGAACCGCGGCTACCTCGACTTCTACACCGTGGTGGTGGTGGCGATGATCGGCGGCTTCGCGGGCGACCAGTTCTTCTTCTACCTCGGGCGGCGCCACGGCGCTCGCATCCTCACGCGCTTTCCGTCGGCCGAGGCGCGGGCGCTGCGCTTCGATGCGCTCCTCGCCCGCTGGCACGCGCCGCTCATCGTGGCGGTGCGCTTCATGTACGGCTTTCGCATCCTCGGGCCGATCCTGCTCGGCATGGGACGCGTGCCGCCCTGGAAATTCATGGTGTTCAACTTCATCGGCGCCGCGCTCTGGGCGCCGCTCGTCGCCGGCGCGGGCTACGTCTTCGGTTCCGCGGTGGAGTCCGCGCTCGTCGAGGTGGACGGCTACGAGATGTGGCTCTTCGGGGGCGTCGCCGCGGCGGGAGCGATGCTCTTCATCGCCCATCGCCTCCGCCGCCGCGGCTGATCCCTAGAACTCGTACTCGGCCTGCAGGCGAAACGCGTTGTCGGCGGCCGCGTCGCTCGCGCCGAAGAGCCACGCCGCGTTCCAGCGGATCGCCTGGCGCCCTTCGCCGAGCTTCACCTTTCCGAATACCGCCGGGCCGATGCGATGGCTCTGCTCCTCGCGGGGCGCCCAGTCGTTCCACTTGCCGAGGTCGCCGAACGCCTGCGCGCCGACATCGAGGCCGTTGGCAAGGTGATAGCTCACCTGCGCCTGGTACTTCATCTCGGTGACCGAGGCCTCGTCGCCGCGCGTGCGGAACGAGCGCTCGAGGAAGACGTTGGTGTTCCAGCGCAGCGCCCCGGTATCGAACTGCATCAGCGGACCCAGCTTCAGCTCGTAGCCCTCGTCGCGGTCGCGCGGCACCTCGAATTCGACCAGCATGCCGAGGTCCACCGGGTACTTGTTGGTCTCGGTGAGCTGGAACTTGTTCTCCCATTCGAAGGCGTCGTAGCGCGTGCGCTCGCCCGGCTCCTTGTGGTACTTCACGTACGCCTCGGTGAACCACCAGGGCGTGGCGCCCCAGCCGAAGCCCAGGCTTGCCGCGCTCTCGCGCTCGTTCGCGTCGTCGAAGCGGCGCGTGCCGTACTTGAAGTCGATCTCGCGCTCGCCGTACTCGACGGTGGGCACCTGCACGTATTCATCGGCGGCCGCGTGGGCGAACGCGGGCAAGGCGAGGGCGGCGGCTGCGATCAGCCGGGCTTCGATGCGCATGGAAAACTCCTCAGGTGGGATTGGGTGCGGTGTGCGCGGGCGCCTGCGGCTCGGCGCGCCTTCGCGCCCAGGCCATGCCCGCGAGGATCGCGGCGAGCACCGCGACGAAGAATGCCATCTGCATGCCGGCGGGCTGCGCGTCGTAGCCCAGCAGGCCCTGCAGCAATTTGCCGCCCATGGAGGAATTGTCGACGAAGCCCGACGTGTCCCACAGCGGATTGGCGAGGCTCGGCAGCACGTTGGCCTGGATGAGGAAGCGTGCC
>JAICTR010000510.1 GCA_025936275.1 Burkholderiales bacterium | reverse complement strand
TCCTTCTCGAACTGCGCCCAGTCCTTGATGCGGCCGTTCTCCGCGAGGAAGATGAACGACGGGCACTGCATCATGATCGCGATCGGCGTGATGTCGTCGATGCCCCAGCGCGGCGACTTCCCGGCGAGGAGCGCGTTGGTGTCGGCGATGTAGATCGCCATCGAGTAGCCCTCGGCGGGCTCGGAGAGCAGCTTCGCCATGCCGGTGGCGCCGGTCGCGCCCGGCACGTTCACCACCGGGAACGAGGTCTTCATCTGCGGCTCCATGAGCTTCGCGGTGAGGCGCCCCAGCTGGTCCGCGCCGCCGCCCGGGCCCCACGGCACGATGATGTCGATGGGACGGGTGGGATAGTCCGCGGCGAGCGCGAAGCGCGGCGCGAGCGCGAGCGTGGAAGCCGCGATCAGCAGCGAGCGGCGGTTGGGGCTTTGCGGATTGCGTTCGTCCATCTCGATCTCCTCTGTCGTTGTTCGATGTAGCCGGCGGACCGGTCCCATGCAGGATGCCATGCCGCGCGCGTCACGTCATGGCCGATGCATTCCGCGTGCAATAATGGCGCGCATTCCGATGGACATCCTGCAACGCCTCTTCGAGCGCGCCCGCGCGCGCCGCGCCCGCATCGTGCTGCCGGAAACGGGCGACGAGCGCATCGTGGAAGCCGCGCGCCGGCTGCGCGATGAAGGCCTCGCCGAGGCGATCCTTCCCGGCGCGCCGCAGGACGATCCGCGCCTCGACGAGTACGCCGCGCTCTGGCCCGGCAACCCCAAGATCGCGCGCCGCGCGGTGGCAAAGCCGCTCTTCCACGCCGCGATGATGGTGAAGGCGGGGCATGCCGACGCGATGCTCGCGGGCGTCGCGCATCCCACGGCGCGCGTGATCGAGGCGGGCATGATGGCGATCGGCCTCGCGCCCGGCATCGCCACGCCCTCGAGCTTCTTCCTCATGGCGCTTCCCGGCCGCGCGCTGCTCTACGCCGATTGCGCCGTGAATCCCGATCCCGATGCCGCCATGCTTGCCGACATCGCGCTCGCCTCGGCCGCGAGCTGGCGTGCGCTCACCGGCGAGGAGCCGCGCGTGGCGCTGCTCTCGTTCTCCACCCATGGCAGCGCGAGCCATCCGCGCGTGGAAAAGGTGGTCCGTGCGCTCGCCCTCGCCCGCGAACGCGAGCCCGCGCTCGCGATCGACGGCGAGCTGCAGGCCGATGCGGCGCTGGTGGAAGCGGTCGCGCGGCGCAAGGTGACGCGCGAGAGCGCGGTCGCCGGGCGCGCCAACGTGCTCGTCTTCCCGGATCTCGACGCGGGCAACATCGCCTACAAGCTCACGCAGCACCTCGCGGGCGCGCGCGCGGTGGGTCCCGTGCTGCAGGGATTCGCGCGGCCCGTGAGCGACCTCTCGCGCGGCGCCTCGGTCGAGGAGATCGTCGCGACCGCGGCGGTGCTCGGCGCGCAGGTCCCGCACTAGCGCGACTCCATCGGCACGTAATCGCGCGGCGCCGGACCGTTGTACACGGTGAGCGGGCGGATGAGGATGTTCGATTCCATCTGCTCCAGCACCTGCACGGTCCAGCCGGGCACGCGCCCGACCGCGAAGATCGGCACGAAGAGGTCGGGGGCGATGCCGTTCAGGTAGTAGACGACGCCCGCGTAGAAATCGACGTTCACGTTCACGCCGTGGCGCGCGTAGGGCTTCATCGCCTCCACCAGCGCGGCGAGGATCTGGTACCACTTCGGCTGGCCCATCTCCTCGGAGAGCTTCTGCACGCCGGCGCGCATGTGGCGCGCGCGCGGGTCCTCGGCCTTGTAGAC
>JAICTR010000495.1 GCA_025936275.1 Burkholderiales bacterium | reverse complement strand
CTGGGCCTGGTGATCATCGACGAGGAGCACCGCTTCGGCGTGCGGCAGAAGGAGGAGCTGAAGAAGCTGCGCGCCGAGGTGGACGTGCTGACGCTCACCGCGACGCCGATCCCGCGCACGCTCGCGATGTCGCTCGAAGGCCTGCGCGATTTCTCGGTGATCGCGACCGCCCCGCAGCGCCGGCTCGCCATCAAGACCTTCGTGCACCGCCTCTCCGAGGGCATCGTGCGCGAGGCGGTGCTGCGCGAATTGAAGCGCGGCGGCCAGGCCTACTATCTGTACAACGACGTCGAGACGATCGAGAACCGTCGCGCGGAGCTGGAAGCGCTGCTGCCGGAAGCGCGCATCGCGGTCGCCCACGGCCAGATGCGCGAGCGCGACCTCGAAGGCGTGATGCGCGACTTCTACCACCAGCGCACCAACCTGCTCCTCTGCTCGACGATCATCGAGACCGGCATCGACGTGCCGAGCGCCAACACCATCCTCATCCACCGCGCCGACAAGTTCGGCCTGGCGCAGCTCCACCAGCTGCGCGGGCGCGTCGGCCGCTCGCACCACCAGGCGTACGCCTACCTCCTCCCGCCGCCCGAGGACGCGCTCTCGGCCTCGGCGAAGAAGCGGCTCGAGGCGATCCAGGCGATGGAGGAGCTGGGCGCGGGCTTCTACCTCGCGATGCACGACCTCGAGATCCGCGGCGCGGGCGAGGTGCTCGGCGAATCGCAATCGGGCGGCATCCACGACGTGGGCTTCACGCTCTACACCGAGATGCTCGAGCACGCCGTGAAGAGCCTCAAGCGCGGCAAGGAGCCCGATCTCTCGCGGCCGCTGGAGGTCGCGACCGAGGTGAACCTGCACGCGCCCGCGCTGCTTCCGGAAACCTACTGCGGCGACGTGCACGAGCGGCTGGTGCTCTACAAGCGCCTCGCCAACTGCCAGGCCGAGGAGGAGCTCGAGCGCCTCACCGAGGAGCTGGTGGACCGCTTCGGGCCGCTGCCCGACGCCGCGCGCGTCCTCCTCGAGTGCCACAAGCTGCGCATCCAGGGCGCGCCGCTCGGCGTGCAGAAGATCGACGCCGCGCCCTCGGGGATCATGGTGCAATTCGTCCCCGAGCCCCCGGTGGACGCGCGCCGCGTGCTGCAGCTCGTGCAGTCGAGCCGCATCTATCGCCTCCCCGGCCCCGACCGCGTGAAGATCGAGATGAAGCACGAGGACTTGAAGCTGCGCTCGAACGAGGTGCGGCAGTTCCTCAAGAAGCTCGCGTGATCATACCCGCGGGCGGATGGGAGCCACAGATGAACACAGATGAACACGGATAGTCGTCGATACGGAATTGCGGTGTACCCATGGTCCCTGCGCCATTCTTCTCACGGGCCATCTGTGTTCATCTGTGTTCATCTGTGGTTCGCGCTTGAATCGGCGAAGAGATGAACCTGGTGATCCAGGGCGAGGAAGTCGAGACGCCCGACCTCAAGGCGCTCGCGAAGATCGCCCGCGGCGATGCGATCGGGAAGGTCGCGGAGAGCGCCTTCCGCATCGCGAACGTCGATGCCGCGACGCGCGACGCCGTGGCCGAGCATTGCGCCCGCGCGCGGCTCGACTTCGGCTTCGTCGCCGACGGCCGCACGCTCGCCGACTTCGCGCTCCTCGCGATGGACATGGATTCGACGCTCATCCGCATCGAGTGCATCGACGAGATCGCCGACTTCGCGGGACGCAAGAAGGAAGTCGCCGAGGTGACGGCGGCGGCGATGCGCGGGGAGATCGACTGGCCGGAAAGCCTGCGGCGGCGCGTGGCGGCGCTCGCGGGGCTCGAGGTCGCGGCGCTCGAGCGCGTCTATCGCGAACGGCTGCGCTTCAATCCCGGCGCGGAGCGGCTGGTCGCGGCGGCGCGGCGCTGCGGCCTCAAGGTGCTGCTCGTCTCCGGGGGCTTCACCTATT
>JAICTR010000327.1 GCA_025936275.1 Burkholderiales bacterium | reverse complement strand
TGATGACGAAGGTCAGATTATCGAGATGCTCGCGGCCCGCCAGCGTGATGGCGCCCAAAGATTCAGGCTCGTCGCACTCGCCGTCGCCCAGGAACGCCCAGACCCGCACGTCGTCGGTCTTGGCCAGCCCGCGGTCCTTCAGGTACCGGTTGTACCGGGCGTGGTAGATCGACATGATCGGCCCGAGGCCCATGCTGACCGTCGGGTACTGCCAGAAGTCGGGCATGAGCCACGGGTGCGGATAGGACGAGAGGCCGCCGCCGCCCGTCTCGCGCCGATAGCGATCGAGCTCGCCTTCCGACAAGCGGCCTTCGAGGAATGCACGCGCGTAGACGCCCGGCGCGGAGTGCGGCTGGAAGTAGACGAGATCGCCGCCCGTGCCCGCACGGAAGAAATGGTTGAAGCCGACCTCGAAGAGATCGGCCGCCGAGGCGTAGCTCGCGATGTGCCCGCCCAGCTCGCCGCTCGCGCGGTTGGCGCGCACCACCATCGCGAGCGCGTTCCAGCGCACCAGCGCCGAGATGCGCGCCTCGATCTCGAGGTTTCCCTGGTAGGGCGGCTGCTCGTCGAGCCCGATGGTGTTGACGTACGGTGTCGCGAGCACTTGCGGCAGCGGCACGCGCCGCGCGCGGGCGTGCTGCAGCAGGCGGCGCAGCAGGAATGTCGCGCGCTCCGCGCCTTCCGCTTCGATCAGCGCATCGAGCGCCTCGATCCACTCGCGCGTCTCGAGCGGATCGATGTCGGGGTCGTGCGGGTCGCCGACCTGGCGCGGGATGGAAGGATCCATGGCCGTACGCAAAAAGGGGACAGTCCCCATTTTCCACCAATCGGAAAATGGGGACTGTCCCCTTTTCGTGCGGCTACTTCGCGAGCCCTTCGTCCTTCAGCGCCTGGCGCACGGCGGGACGCGTGCCGATGCGCTCGCGGTAGGCCTTGAGCACCGGCCAGTCCTCGAGCTTCATGCCGACGAAGTTCGTCCAGCCGAGCAGCGTGAAGAGATAGCCGTCCGCCGCGGTGAAGCCGTTGCCGAGGAGGTACTCGCGGCCTTCGAGCTGCTTCGCGAGCCAATCGAAGCGATTCGAGATCTTCTTGCGCGCGATCGACTTGTAGTCCTCGGGCGTGTCGGGCGAGAAGAGCGGCGAAAAGCCCTTGTGGATCTCGGAGGTGAGGAAGTTCAGCCACTCCTGCAGCCGCACGCGCTCGAGCGTGCCGGGCTTCGGCGCGAGGCCCGACTCCGGCTTGCGGTCGGCGATGTACTGAACGATCGCGGGGCCTTCGGTGAGGCGCGCGCCATCGTCGAGCTCCAACACCGGCACGTAGCCCTTGGCGTTGACGGAATAGAAATCGCCGCCGCCGTCGAATTTGTGCGTCTTGGTGTCGACCTTCACCAGGTCGAAGGGGATGCCGGCCTCGAGGAGGGCGATGTGCGGCGAGAGCGAGCACGCTCCCGGCGAGTAATAGAGCTTCATGGGGGTCTCCTTGCGTGGATTGAATGGAGCGCGCAGGATACGGGCGCTGGTATCCTTTGTGAAGTAGGATACCAAAAGTCATCTAGGTTCCCGGAGGATACCATGAAGCGCTTCGACGCCCTGTCCGCCACCTGCCCGGCGCGCGAGATCCTCGCGAGCATCGCCAACAAGTGGACCGTGCTGGTGCTCTCGGTGCTCACGGAAGACACCACCCGCTTCAACGAGTTGCGCCGCCGCGTGCAGGGCGTGACGCAGAAGGTCCTCACCCAGACCCTGCGCGACCTGGAGCGCCTGGGCCTGGTGTCGCGCCGCATCTACGCCGAGGTGCCGCCGCGCGTGGAATACAGCCTCACGCCGCTCGGCCATTCGCTGGTGAAGGTGCTGGACAACATCAAGGACTGGACAGAGAGCCACGCGCCGGAGGTGATGCATGCGCAGCAGCGCTTCGAGAAGGCGCAGGCCGCGAAGCGGTGAACGAAGGGGCCCGCGAACCCTCTCCCCGGCCCTCCCCCAAGGGGGAGGGAGAATTCAGCGCCGCACCGCCTTCCAGTAGCTCGCGGTCGCGCCGATGCCGATCGCGAAGAGCACGCCCAGCGCCGCGTCGCGCGCGAGGCCGATGGCGAGAAGCGCGGACCACGCCGCGGGCGCGAGCGCCTTCGCGAACGAAGCCGAGCGTGAGAGGTGGCCGAGCAGCGCGCCGAGCCCCTGGCGCCCGAAGAGCTCCGCCGGCGCCGTGCCGCGCACCACGGTGAGAAGTCCGTTGCCGCAGCCGTGGGCGACCACGAAGAGCACCGCGGCGACCCCCATGCCGCTCACCGAGGCGAGGGCCAGCGTCGTCGCGAGCATCAACCCGAAAGAGACGTAGCCGACCCGCACCGGATTCACGCGGCGCGCGAACGCCATCTCGACGATGCGCCCGGCCACCTGCATCGGGCCCACCAGCACCGAGAGCGCGACCGCCTGCGAGGCGGTGAGCCCCGAGGCGGTAAGCAGGTTGATCATGTGCACCGCGAACACGCCGAACACGAAGGTCGCGATCGCGAGCGCGGCATTGATCCACTTGAGGCGCGGATCGCGGCGCGCCGGGATTTCCTCGCGCACCTCGGAGGAGCGCGGCTCCACGACCGGCGGGCGCTTCGGCACCAGCCACAGGTGGATGGGCAGGCAGAGCAGGCCATTCAGCGCGGCGTAGATCGCGAAGGTCGCGCGCCAGCCGAAGGCCGCCATCAGCACCTGCGAGAGCGGCCAGAACACCGTGCTCGCGAATCCGCCCCACAACGTGAGCGCCGTCACCGACCATCGATAGCGCTCGCCCGCGTGCTGCGAGAGCGTGGCGAACGCGGGGTCGTAGAGGCACGCCGCCATCGCCGCACCGGCCACGAGCCACCCGAGAATCATCACCGGCGCGTTCGGCGCCACGGCGAGGATCGCCATCGCGATCGCGCCGAGGATGGAGCCCATCGAGAGCACCACGCGCCCGCCGCGTGAATCGACCGCGCGGCCCGCGATCGGCGCGAGCACGCCCGAGATGAGCAGCCCCGCCGTGAAAGCGCCGAAGACGAAGAGCGACGTGAGGCCGAGGTCGCGCTCCATCGCGCTTCCCAGCACGCCGATCGCATAGAAGAGCGTGCCCCACGAGACGATCTGCGCGACGCCCAGCGCGGCGACGAGCCCCGCCGTCCCGCGCAACGCGGGCATCCTCACTTCTTCGCCGAGGCGGTCGCCGCCGCGCGGATCTTGTCGAGCGTCGTGTTGGGCGAGATCGCCTGCGGGTCGATGCGGATGTCGATCACCGCGGGCTTGTTGGCCGCGAGGCAGCGCTCCATCGCCGGGCCGAACTGCGCGGTGTCCTCGACGATCTCGCCCGCCGCGCCGAAGGAGCGCGCGTAGGCGGCGAAGTGCGGGTTCACGAGCTCGGTGCCGCAGACGCGCCCCGGGTAATGCTTCTCCTGGTGCATGCGGATCGTGCCGTACATGCCGTTGTTCAGGATCACCACCACGATCGGGGCGTTGTACTGCACGGCCGTGGCGAGCTCCTGGCCCGCCATGAGGAAGTCGCCGTCGCCCGCGAAGCACACGACCTTGCGCTCCGGATGCGTGAGCTTCGCCGCGATCGCCGCCGGCACGCCGTAGCCCATCGCGCCCGAGGTGGGAGCGAGCTGCGTGCGAAATCCGGTGTAGCGAT
>JAICTR010000313.1 GCA_025936275.1 Burkholderiales bacterium | reverse complement strand
GGTCCATCGGGTTCATGCCCGCGGCCACGTACTTCATGCCCTCGGTGACGATGGATTGCGCGAGCACGGTCGCGGTCGTGGTGCCGTCGCCGGCCACATCGGAAGTCTTGGAGGCGACTTCCTTCACGAGCTGCGCGCCCATGTTCTCGAACTTGTCCTTGAGCTCGATTTCCTTCGCGACCGACACGCCGTCCTTGGTGACGGTGGGCGCGCCGAAGGAGCGCTCGAGGACCACGTTACGGCCCTTCGGGCCGAGCGTGACCTTGACCGCATCGGCGAGGATGTTCACGCCCGCGATCATGCGAACGCGCGCGTTCTCTTTGAATTTGACGTCTTTGGCTGCCATGGTGGTGTTCCTCTCGATTCCGTTGTGTGCCGTCTTAGCTGTTGACGACGGCCATGATGTCCTCTTCGCGCATCACGAGCAGCTCGTCGCCCTCGACCTTCACGGTCGTGCCCGAGTACTTGCCGAAGAGCACCTTGTCGCCGACCTTGAGGTCGACCGGGGTGAGCTTGCCTTCGTCGTTGCGCTTGCCGGGGCCCACGGCGAGCACTTCGCCCTGATCCGGTTTCTCGGCCGCGGTGTCGGGGATCACGATCCCGGACGCGGTTTTGCGCTCCTCTTCGAGGCGCTTGATGATCACGCGATCGTGCAGCGGACGCAGTTTCATATGATTGCTCCTGGTTGGACTTGAAGTGGGAAGCATCCCAGTCCCTGGCGCACCTGCCGCGCGAGGGAGGCCGCATCCCGGTTGCGAAATTGCCTTGGCGGGCTTTGGCACTCACCCGCGACGAGTGCTAATAATAGGCCCCTGAAAGCACTCTTTCAAGTGTCGGCGGACATGAAGTCGAAGAAAATCCTCCATCGGAAGCCTGTCGATTCAAGGCATTGCCCTCTGGCACTCGTGAGTTAGCGCTGGCTGACTTCCGCTTTTCGGCCGAGCACGCCGTCGCGGCCGCCGACGCTCACCCGCCCCTGGCCGCCTCGTAACGGTTTCCTCCGTACCGCCTCGCCCCTAGAATCGCTGCTCGCATCCGCGGAGACGGAACGCAGGTGAGGCACTACTCGATCCTCGAGTACGGCAATTTTCGCTGGTTGAAGCTGGGGCTCGTCCTCTGCGCCGCGGTCGCTCTCGCCTACCTCCTCCATCACCCGGCGGTGGCGCCCTACGGGGGCACGTGGCTTGGCTACACGCTGGGCACGCTCGGGGCGGTGCTCATCCTGTGGCTCCTCTGGTACGGCGTGCGCAAGCGCCGCTACCGCTCGAATGCCGGCTCGTTGCAGGGATGGCTCTCCGCCCACGTCTACCTGGGCACGGCGCTGGTCCTCGTCGCCACCTTGCACGCCGGTTTCCAGGTCGGGTGGAACGTGCACACGCTCGCGTACGTGCTGACGCTCGCCGTCGTGGCGAGCGGGTTCTTCGGCGTGTACGTGTACCTGCGCGTGCCCACGCTGATGACGGAAAATCTCGGCGAGGAGACGCTCGAGTCGCTGCTGCTCGGCGTGGGCGACGTCGATCGCGAGATGCGCGACAAGGCGATCTCGCTCCCCGACGACCTCTTCGCGCTCGTGGATCGGTCGATTTCGGGCACGCGGCTGGGGCCGAGCGCGTTGCGCTTGCTCGCGGGAGCCGATCCCGCCTGCCCCACCGCCGCGGCGGTGCGCGATTGGCCGCGCCTCGCGCGGCGCCTCACCGGCGACGCCGCGAAGCTCGACAAGGAGGTGTTCGGGCTGCTGCTGCGCAAGCACGAGCTCCTCACACGCGCGCGGCGCACCCTGCGCCACAAGGCCCTGCTCGACCTGTGGCTCTACGTGCACGTGCCGCTCGCGGTGGCGCTGCTCGCCGCGCTGATCGCGCACGTCGTCTCGGTCTTCATCTACTGGTGAGCGCGCGATGAAGGTCCTGATCGAGCAGCACGGAGCACCCGGGCCGGGCGGGCGCGCCCCGGTCCTGCGCCGCACGGTGCAAGCGGAGTGGATCCGCGTCGGCCGCCACGCAAGCTCCGAGCTCCACTTGCCGGATCCGCGCGTGCCGCTCGCCAAGGGCATGATCGTCGATCGCGACGGCCCCGTGTACATCGAGGGCGAGGCGGGAAGCCACGACATCACGCGCAAGACCGTGCACGCGGTCCGCCTCAAGCCGGGCGTGCCGCTCGAGATCGGTCCCTATCGCATCGAGGCCAAGCCGCCGCCCGAAGGCTACGACGCGGCGCTCGAGGTACGGCTCGTGCACCCGCTTCCCGCGGCGGGCGGCCTCGCGTCGCAAGCCTCGCGCCTGACGCTCGCGGCGCACCGGCTGCCCAAGCGCGGCGCGGCCTGGGCGCTCGCGATCGCGATCCTGCTGCTCGGATTCGCCGTCCCCGCCGGACGCGTGCTGCACGCGCCCTGGCACGCGGCCGCCGATAGCGCGGTCGGCGATCGCCTCTGGGATCCGGGCCCGCTGATCCTGGCGCACCAGCCGCTCGCGACGAAATGCGGCGCCTGCCACCAGGTCGCGTTCCGCCATGTGAAGGATGCGGCGTGCCTCGAGTGCCATCGCACCGTGGGCGCGCATGTCCCGGCGCGGCTCGAGCAGGCCGCGCTCTTCGGGGAATCGCGTTGCGCGAGCTGCCATCGCGACCACAAGGGCGCCCACGCCACCTTCCGCGACGACGACCGCTTCTGCATCGCCTGCCATCGCGACCTGCATCGCGAGAAGCGCGACACGGCACTCGAAGACGTTTCGGACTTCGCGCACGCGCACCCGGCGTTCTCCATCGCGCTGCCGCAAGGCGAGGGCGTGCGCCTCGTGCGGCAGGGCGAAGGCGCGACGCTCGCGTATGCGTCGAACCTCCACTTTCCCCATGCGAAGCACCTCGACCCCCAGGGCGTGAAGTCGCCCGACAAGGGACGCGTGAAGCTCGATTGCGCGAGCTGCCACCACCCCGACGCGTCGAAGCGCGGCTTCGAGCCGATCTCGATGGCGCGCGACTGCCAGTCGTGCCACCGGCTGCGCTTCGAGCCCGCGGTGAGCGAGCGTGAGGCGCCGCACGGCAATCCGGGCGAAGCGGTCGCGATGATCGAGGACTTCTACGCCAACCTCGCACTGCGCGGCACGCCCGACTCGTTCCAGAAGGCCTTCGGCGTGCGCGGCGAGGGGCTGCTGCGGCGCGTCGGCGAGCCTGAGGAGGCGCAGCGCACGGGGGCGCTACGCATGGCGCAGGCGAAGGCACAAAAGGTCGCGCACGACCTTTTCGAGGTGCGCGTGTGCAAGACGTGCCATCGCCTCACGCGCGAAGCGGGGAGCGCCCTCGCGTGGAAGGTCGCGCCGGTGCGAACCAGCCACCATTGGATGCCCGCCGCGCGCTTCGACCATCGCGCCCATGCGTCGACGCCGTGTGCCGATTGCCACGACGTCGCGCGATCCAGGGACGCGGGCGAGGTGGCGATGCCCACGATCGACACCTGCCGCAAATGCCACGGCGGCGCGCGCGCAGCGGCCGGGAAGGTCCCGTCCAACTGCATGCTGTGCCACGCGTTCCACGACGCGCGGCATCCGTGGACGCCGAACGATGTGGAGAGGACCGCGCTTGCGCACTAGTGCTCGACGGCTCGCGTGGAGCACGGCCGCGGCGGCGGCATTGGCCTCGCTCGCCGGCTGCTCGGGCGGCGCAGGCTCCTCCGGAAGCGGTGCGCCCTCCGCGTGCGCCGATTCCTGCACGAGCGCGCCCTTTCTCGCGACCGCCGACGTGGAGCGCATCCTCGCGCAGGCGGGGTTCGAGGCGCAGGCGCGCGGCACGCCCGCGCACATCGCGGTCGTGGATCGCTCCGGCAACGTGCTCG
>JAICTR010000369.1 GCA_025936275.1 Burkholderiales bacterium | reverse complement strand
GGCCATCCGCGAGCGGCGAGGCGAGCACGTCCACCTCCTGCGCACGAAGCACGCCCGCGCTCGGCGCCGGGCCCTTCACGACAACCGCCTGACCGTTGGCGAGCCCGCCCGCGGGCAAGTTCTTGAACGTGGCCGCCGTGTCGTCCACCGCGAGCGCGCCGAGCGTGAAGCCCGCCGCGCCGAGGTTCGCGACGGTGCCCTGCACCTGCACGGTGGCGACGCTCGCGATGCGCGCGATGCGCGAGGCGAGGACGCCCGCCGGCGAGCGGAAGCCGCTCACCTCGACGAAATCGCCGGCGCGCACGTCGTAGGGACCGAGCAGGTTGTCGAAGACGGTCCCCGTGTCGCTGTAGACCGTTTGGCCCAGCACCTCGAAGCGCACGCCGTCGCTCGTCACCGCGGGCGTGCCTTCCACCCTGCCGATCGCATCGGCGCGGTAATCCACGGTCGCGGCATCGCCGGTGCGGCCGTTGCCGTCGATCGCGCCGTCCACGTCGAGGACCATGCCGAGGCGCAGGTCGTCCTGGCTGCGGCCCGGAACGCCGTTGATGGTGATCGCCGCCTCGTCCGTGGAGAACTCGATGCCGTTCACGAAGATGCTGCCGAAGGCCGAGATGCGGCCCTGCGCGATGAATCCGGTGCCGGTGGCGCCACCGCCGCCGATCGCGATGCCGGCCGCGCCAAGAAGGATCGCGACGCCGGTGGCGGCCGCGAGGCGCAGCAAATGGTGGATGGAAAGCTTCATGGTTTCCCCTTTTGGGTGGATCGCCGCTTCGCGGCCTTGCGCGCTTCGTGCCCGAGCGGGTTTTTGTGCTCCGGCTGGGCGCCGGATGCGTCGGGCTTGTGCTCGCCGGTCAACAACTGCTCGTGATAATAAATTCCGACCATGGCGCGATAGCGGCCTTCGCCGTGCACGTTCGGATTCGCGTCGCGATCGTGCATGCCCATGTCGCGCACCAGCGCATCGATCGCCGCCTCGCCGCGCTTGCGCGCCACCGCGCGCACGGACTCGAGGTGCTCGGCGGGGACGTTGTCGTAGAACACCTTGCGCTGGAAGAGCGCCTCCGAGGGCTTCGCCTCGAGGTTGTGGCCGATGGTGGCGATGAGGTCGGCGACGTCGTCGCCGAGGTACACGAGCTTGCGCCGCCCGCCCGCGGGCGGCAGGTAATGGCGCTGCAGGAGCTCCGCCTCGCCCGAATCGCGCAGGCGGATCGCGCCCACGCGCAGCAATTCGTCCACCACCGCGCGCACCGGCATGTCGCCGCTATGGCGCCGCACGAGCTGCGAGAGGCTGCGCCGCCCTTCGATCGGCAGCGGCGCGACGCCGCTCGGCGTGCCTTCCATCGGGTACTCGCGCACCCAGGCGCTCACCACGCGCGCCGCGCGGTTGTAGGAGCGGGCCGCGGCCTCGTCCTCGGGCTTCTCGAGCTTCTTGATGCGCGCCACGTCCTTGCGCGTGAGGCCGGTGATCACCGAGATCCGCGAGTCGGTCTGCTTGCGCCCCTCGATCGCGAAGTCGTGCTCGGCCACCTCCACGTACACCCAGCGCGCGATCTCCGCGAAGGTGGCGAACGGCACGCCATGATTGAGCAGGATGCGCACGAGCGGGCGCAGCAGCCGCATCACGGCGGCGTGCAGGGCGTTGCGGGCGTCCTTGTCGCCGGGGGCCGACATTTGGGACCATCTTCCCAAAAAGGCAAGGGACCGTCAAAGGCCCCTTCCGCGGGGTTACTTGCCGACCGCGGCGACGATCCACGCTGATCGGCTCCATCGGGCCGGGCGCCTGAACTCGGTTTTCGCGGTTCGGTCCCATGCCCATTCGACGCAACGGAGGCGCCACATGGGTGCGAGGGAAGGTTCCGAGCTTCAGGGCAAGCGGGTCGCGGTCCTCATGACCGACGGCGTGGAGCAAGTGGAGTACACCCGGCCGCGGCAGTTCCTCGAGCAGCACGGCGCCCAGGTGACGCTGGTCTCGCCCAAATCGAAGGGCGAGCAGGTGCAGGGGTTCAACCACCTGTCGCCCGCGGATCGCTTCACCGTGGAGCTCGACGTGAAGGATGCTCGACCCGGCGACTTCGATGCGCTGGTGCTTCCGGGCGGCGTCGCGAACCCGGACCAGCTGCGCCTCAGCAAGGACGCGATCACCTTCATTCGCGAGTTCGCGCAAGAGGCCAAGCCGATCGCGGCCATCTGCCACGGGCCGTGGACGTTGATCGACGCCGGCGTCGCGAAGGGCAAGCGCCTCACCAGCTGGCCGAGCCTGCAGCAGGACCTGAAGAACGCCGGCGCGCAGTGGAGCGACGAGCCGGTGGTGATCGACGGCCATCTGGTCACCAGCCGCAAGCCCGACGACATCCCGAAGTTCGACGAGGCGATGATGCAGGTCTTCAGCGCGAAGGTGCACTGAGGCAATCGGGGTCCGTCCCCGATTTCAGAACTGCATCTCGAGCAGCGCGCGCACCGTGCGATGGACGGGCGTCGTCGTGGTCTGCTGGAGGCTTCCCGACTCGTCGAAGAAATCGAGCACCTCGAGCACGTCGTCGCCCAGCAGGTTGCTTCCGGAGATGCGCAGCTTGGTCTTCGCGTCGATCTTCCACAACGCGTAGAGGTCGAGGTTGCGCGTGCGCGAGCGGTACACCGACGTCGTGGTGGCGGTGCGCACCGCGCCGCCCGACGTGAAGGTCAGATTGCCACCGAGCGAGAGGGGTAGTCCCGCCGCCTCGTAGTCGAGCCCCGCATTGGCCGTGAACCCGGGCTGCTGGACGAGGCGGTTGTCGGGTCCGGGAATCGCCTCCACGCGTGACCAATGGCGCGAGGCGTTGCCGTGCAGCTGGATCGCCGGCGCGCCGGGAAAGAAAGTGCTCAGCGGCAGTTTCGCATCGAGCTCGATGCCGCGCGACACGGCCTGCCCGTCGTTCGTGGGCCGCGTGATCCACACGCCCGCCTGGGTGAAGAGCTCGCGCACGATGACGTCGTCGATGCGCCGGGCGTATCCGGAAACGCTGACGTTTCCACCGCCGGTGAAGTAGTGCTCATACGCGACGTCGAGCCCCCACGAGATCTCGGGCCGCAGCTTGGCGTTGCCCTGGTAGTCGGGGCTCGTCGCGGTGTTGTTGTTGGCGATGTAGCGCCGCGGCATGATCTCGAACGGGGTCGGCGCACGATAGGTGCGCGCCAGCGCCGCGCGCACCTGGT
>JAICTR010000507.1 GCA_025936275.1 Burkholderiales bacterium | reverse complement strand
TGCGCGCGCCGCCCGATCCGGCCGCGGGCCGCAGCGCCGCGCTGGCGGAGGTGACGCGCGAGCGCGCCCGCGACGGCGTGATTCGCGGCTGGCGGGACGAATTGGTGAGCGTCTCGCACCACTACGCGGCGCCGGAGCTGCTGCGCATCGAGCGCGCCGCCACGCGCAACTTCGGCATGATGGGCTACGGCGCGCACATGAACGGCTTCGCGCGCGTCGGGGGGCTGGTGCACGTGTGGGTCGCGCGCCGCAGCAACGGCAAGCACGTCGATCCCGGCAAGCTCGACAACCTCGTGGGCGGGCGCATTCCCGCCGGCCTCACGGTGGACGAGACGCTGAGGAAGGAAGCGTGGGAGGAAGCGGGCATCGCGCCTTCGCTCCTCGGCGGCGTGAACTGCCTGGGCGCGGTGCGCGTCGAGTACTCGGTGCCCGAGGGCCTGCACCGCGAGATCCTCTTCGTGCACGACCTGTGGCTGCCGCCGGACTTCGCGCCGCGCAACCAGGATGGCGAGGTGAGCGCGATCACGCTGCACCCGGTGGAGGAGGTGATCGCCGACATCCTCGCCGGCGACTTCACGCTCGACGCGGGCGCGGTGATGGTCGACGGGCTGCTGCGCCTGGGCGCGCTCATGCCCGAGGACGCGCAGTACCTCGACATCCTGCGGCTCCTCAAGCCCTGAGCCCGTGACGGCGCTCGCGCTCGGCCTCGTCCTCGCCTCCGCCTTCGTCCACGCGAGCTGGAATTTCCTCCTCAACAAGAGCGGCGGGGGGCCCGGGCTCATCACCGCGGCCTCGGCGCTCTCGGTCGCGGTGTACGCGCCGCTCGTCGTGCTGCTGGTGTGGTATCGCGGCTACGACTTCCACCCGGCACACCTCGCGCTGATGCTGGCGAGCGGCGTGATCCACACCGCCTATTACCTGCTGCTCGACCGCGCCTACCGCAGCGGCGGCGACCTCTCGATCGTCTACCCGCTCGCGCGCGCCACCGGACCGCTCCTCACCATCGCGGTCGCGGTGACGCTCCTCGCCGAGCGCCCGCACGCGATCGGACTCGCGAGCGCCCTCCTCATCGTCGCCTCCGCGATCGTCCTCACCGGCAATCCCTTCGCGCTGCGCCGCGGCCCGTCGCGCCATGCGGTGGGCTTCGCGCTCCTCACCGGCTGCATGATCTCGGGCTACACGGTGCTCGACAAGGCGAGCGTGTCGCACTGGCTCATCCCGCCGCTCCTCTACGACTGGGGCAGCATGGCGTTCCGCTCGATGGTGCTGGTGCCGTGGGCGCATTCGCGCGCGCCGGGCTCGATCGCCGCCGCGTGGCGCGAGCGCAGGAAGACCGTGGTCGCGATCGCGGTCCTCTCGCCGCTCGCCTACCTGCTGGTGCTCACCGCGATGGTGTTCACGCCGGTGAGCCTGGTCGCGCCGGCGCGCGAGGTGTCGATCCTCTTCGCGGCGCTGATGGGCGCGCACCTGCTGCGCGAGGGCGATGTGGCGCGCCGCGTGGCCGCCGCCATCGGCATGGCGCTGGGGATCGCGGGACTCGCGCTGGGGTAGAATTCCTGCACGGTCTTGCGGGATATTCCATGCCTTCGTTCACCTCCTCTCCCGCCTGGCGGGCGCTGGTCGAGCACCGCGATGCGCTCGCCGCACGCCGCATCGAGGACCTGTGGCGCGAGGACGCGGAACGCGGCGCGTCGCTCACCTTCGGCTGCGCCGGGATCGCCCTCGATTTCTCCAAGCAGCGCGTGACGCGCGAGACGCTGCAGCTGCTGGTCGCGCTCGCGCGCGAGCGCGGATTGCCCGCCGCGATCGAGCGGCTCTTCAACGGCGAGCGCGTGAACGCGACCGAGAAGCGCCCGGCGCTGCAC
>JAICTR010000116.1 GCA_025936275.1 Burkholderiales bacterium | reverse complement strand
GCCACGACGAAAGGCTGGATCTGGTTGCGCCCGTGCCGCTTCGCCTCGTGCAGCCAGTGGTCGGCGGCATCGAGCAGGCCCTGCGGCTCATCGAAGGAGCGGCTCGAGGCGAGGCCCATGGAGAGCGTGGCGCGCAGGTGCGGATGGATCGATTTCCAATCCCAATCCTCGACCGCGCGGCGCACGCGCTCGCACGCTTCCGAGGCCGCGCCGATGTCCAGGCCGCGGAAGACCAGCACGAACTCCTCGCCGCCGTAGCGGCCGGCGATGTCGCCGCCGCGGCATTGCGCGCGCAGGATCTCCGCCACGCAGCGCAGCACCTCGTCGCCCACCGCGTGCGAGAAGCGGTCGTTGATGCCCTTGAAGTGGTCGACGTCGGCGAGCGCCACGGTGATCACGCTGTCGTGGCCGCGCGCTTCGTGGAGCATCGCGGCGAGCTTCTCGTCGAGCTGGCGGCGGTTGGCGAGCCCGGTGAGCGCATCCTCCATCGCGAGGCGGCGGTAGCGCTCCGCCTCCTCGGCCGCGTGCTCCATGCGCCGCCGCGTGGCAAGCGCCCGCGCACGCCGCTCCGTCGCCTCGCTCTTGAGCTGCTGCTCGAGCTGCGTGGAGCGGCGCAGGCACGCGAGCGCGGCGCCGAGCTCGCCGGTCGCCTCGTGGGCGCGCGAAAGGATCGCGAGCACGCGCGCGATCTCGTCCCGGGCGCCGAGCACCTCGAAAGTCGTGAGCGCGGTGGAAAGCAGCTCCACGGCTTGCGCGTCGTCGCCGAGCTGGTGGCGGATCTCGCCCACGCAGGAGAGCCCGTAGGCCTCGATCCAGCGGTCGCCCGATTGCCGCGCGAGCGCGAGGAACTTGTCCGCCATGCCGAGCGCGACCTCGGGCTTCGCCATCGCGAGATAAGTCTCGCCCATGGTCTCGACGCAAATGGCCTCGAGCCGCGTGTAGCCGTACTGGCGCGCGACCGCGAGCGCGCGATCGAGGAGCCGCAGCGCCGTCTCGCACTCCACCTGCGCGCTGGTCGCGTCGCCCGAGGCGCGCAGCTGCAGCGCGCGCTGCACGTGCGCGAAGGCGGCGTTGTTGAGGTCGAAGCCGGCGCCCTCGCTATCGCCGATGTCGCGGCGCAACTGCAGCGCCTGCTCGAAGAGCTCGAGCGCGACGCCGTGGTTGCCGAGCTGGATCTCGATGTTGCCGATGTTGGAGATCACGCGCGCCTGCCACTTGCGGTCGCCCCGCTCGCGGAAGCCGCGCAGCGCCGCCTCGTACATCTCCAGCGCACGCCCGTAATCGGAAAGCTGGCGCCAGGTGATGCCGAGGAGATTGTGGCAGCGCGCTTCGCCATCCACGTCGCCCAGCGCGCGGAAGAGGCCGAGCGCCGCGTCCTGCGCGTCGAGCGCCGCGGGATAGTCCGCCTGCGAGTGGAGGTTCCGCGCGAGGCAGTAATGCGCCTGCGCCTCACCCTCGCGGTCGGCGCTCGCGCGCGCGAGCTCGATCGCCTCGCGGGCGAGCATGGCGCCGCGCGCGGCATCGCGCTCGTAGTGCGCCTCGGAGACCTCGTTGAGGAGCCGCACGCGATCCTTCACCGGCAGCGGCTCGTTCAGGCGCGCTTCGAGCTTCTCCAGCGTGAGGAGCTTCACAGGCGCCTCGCCGTATCCACGCCGGGCACATCCTTCACTTGCCGGAGCACCCGTCCGATCGCCTCGGCGCTCGCCACCTGCACCGTGAAGCGCATGAAGGCGTGCGCGCCGCGCGAGAGCGTGTTCATCGCGGTCACGTTGATGCGCTCGCGCGCGATCGCCTCGGTGATGTCGCGGAGCAACCCCTGGCGGTCGATGGCGACCACCTCCACGTCGGCGGAAAACGGCGCCTCGTCGCCGGTCTTGCCCCATTCGGCCGGCATCAGGCGCTCGCGCTGCTCCTCGCCAAGACCGGTCACGTTCGCGCAGTCGGCGCGGTGCACCATCACCCCGCGCGTGCGCGTGACGAAGCCCACGATCGGATCGGGCGGCACCGGCTTGCAGCACTTGGCGATCATGGTCGCGATGTTGTTCACGCCCAGCACCAGCACGCCCGACGAAGCTTTCTGCGGCAGCGGATGCGAAGCGGGAAGCGGCGTGGATGGCTGCGCCGGTGCTTCGCCGCGCACCGCGATTTCCACCTGGCGCGAGCTGATCTCGCCGCGTCCCAGCGCCGCGAGGAATTCCTCGAGCTTCGGATAGCCGCAGGCCGCCGCGATCGCCTCGTGCGGCTGGTTCATCGCGCCCAGGCGGTGCAGCTCCTTGTCGAGCGCGGCGCGTCCCGTGGCGACGTCCTTCTCGAAATCCTCGTGGCGGAACCAGGCGCGCACCTTCGCCATGGCGCGCGGGCTCGCGAGGTAGCCCTGGTCCTTCGCGAGCCAGTCGCGCGAGGGCCGCGCCTCCTTCGCCGCCATGATCTCCACGCGCTGCGCGTTGGCGAGCTTGTAGTCGAGCGGCACCATCTGCCCGTCGACCTTCGCGCCGCGGCAGCGATGGCCGAGGTCCGTGTGCACGTGATAGGCGAAATCGATCGGCGTGGAGCCGGCGGGAAGGTCCACCACGCGGCCCTGCGGCGTGAGGACGTAGATGGTGTCCTCGAAGAGGCCGCGCTTCGCCTTGCCGGGAACCTCGGCGTCCAGCACCTCGCTCTTCCACGCCAGCACCTGGCGCAGCCACGCGATCTTGGCGTCGAACGCCTTGTCCGCGCGCCGGCCTTCCTTGTAGCGCCAGTGCGCGGCCACGCCATGCTCGGAATGCTGGTGCATCTCCTCGGTGCGGATCTGCACCTCGAGGGTCTTGCCCTCGGGGCCGAGCACCGCGGTGTGCAGCGACTGGTAGCGGTTGGTCTTGGGATTGGCGATGTAGTCGTCGAACTCGCCCTCGATCGGCGTCCACAGGTCGTGCACGACGCCCAGCACGGTGTAGCACTCGCGCACGTTCCTCACGATCACGCGCACCGCGCGGATGTCGTAGAGGTTCTCGAAGGCGACGTTCTTGCCGCGCATCTTTCGCCAGATCGAGTAGATGTGCTTGGGCCGTCCCTGGATGGTGGTGGGGATGCCCATCTGCTTCAACTCGCGCTGCAGCAGCTCGATCACGCGCTGGATGTAGGCCTCGCGCTCGCTCCGCTTCTCGTCGAGGAGCTGCGCGATGCGCTTGTAGAGCTCGGGCTCGGTGTAGCGGAAGGCGAAGTCCTCGAGCTCCCACTTGAGGTCCGAGACGCCGAGGCGATTGGCGAGCGGCGCGAAGAGCTCCAGCGTCTGTATGCCGGCGGCGCGGCGCACCGCTTCTTCCGACTTGGTGAGCGAGCGCAGGTACACGACGCGCTCGGCGAGCTTGATGAGCACCACGCGCACGTCCTCGGCGATCGCGAGGAGCATCTTGCGCAGCTGCTCGACATCGGTGCCGGTCGCGTTGAGCGATTCGATGCGCCCGGCGCGCGCGAGTCCCTTGAGGAGGCCGGCGAGCTCCGCGCCGAACGCGCCCTCGATCGCCTCCATGTCGAGGTCCTTCCCGGGGATCGACTGGCTCACCAGCGCGGCGGCGACGGTCTCCGGATCGGCGCCCTGCACGAGGAGCAGGCGCGCCGCGGCGAGCGCGCGCTCGAACGCCTCCTCGCGTCCCGCGGCCTGCGCCGCGCCGCGCGCGAATTGCAGCGCGCGCACGGGCGCCTGCGCGAGCGGCGCGCCGAAGGCGGCACGCAGCTCGGCCTCGAAGGGCGCGACGTCGTGGGCGGTGGAGGAAAGCACGGGCGGAGCGGGCGGATCCGACGCTTCGATTCTAATCCCGCGAGTGCGGAAAAATCAGCATCGGTGCCCCGGAATTTCCGCTCGTGGCGCGCGGCTCGCGACGGCATCATCGCCGCCATGGAATCCCTTTCCGATCCGGTTCCCGAAGAGCGCGCCGAGCGCCTCGGCCGCGTGAAGTTCGTGGCGCTGCCCTTCGACCCGGCCCCCGCGACATTGGGCCCCGCGCTGCGCGGCGAGGAGACGCTCGCCGGTCCGCGGGCGGGGGCCCGACCCTTCCGGCTGCTCCAGCTCCTGCGCCGCATCGCATTCCGCGTCGACGGTCGTCCTAAGGCGGCGCGGCCCTAGGTCCGACCGACGCGGTCTTTTCCGGCTTCCGGTCCCTCCCCGGAGGCCGGTTTTTTTAGAGTCTCCCTCTCACTTGGGAGAGGGCCGGGGAGAGGGTCGCGCGAACTTTTTCCGGCGCTTCGCGGCCTATCGAGGGCCATGACCTACTGCGTCGCGCTGCGCCTCGAGGCCGGCATGATCTTCGCGAGCGACTCGCGCACCAACGCGGGCGTGGACCAGGTCTCCACATTTTCGAAGATGCGCGTCTACGAGAAGCCGGGCGAGCGCGTGATCGTGACGCTCACTTCCGGCAACCTCGCGATGACGCAGGGCGTGATCGAGATCCTCGAGCGGCGCGCTCGCGCCGACGAGGCCACGAGGAGCCTCTGGAACGTGGAATCGCTCTACGACGCGGCGCTCATCGTGGGCGAGGCGGTGCGCGAGATGCACCGGCGCGATGCCGCGTTCCTCGCCCAGTCGCACATCGAGCTGCACTCGGACCTCATCGTCGGCGGCCAGATCGCGGGCGAGGCGCCGCGCCTCTTCCACATCTACTCGCAGGGCAACTTCATCGAGGCGACCGACGAGACGCCGTGGTTCCAGCTCGGCGAATCGAAGTACGGCAAGCCGATCCTCGACCGCGTGATCTCGCCCGCCACGCCGCAGAAGGAGGCGGCGAAGTGCGTGCTGATCTCGTTCGACTCGACGATGAAGTCGAACATCTCCGTGGGATTGCCGATCGACCTGCTGTGGTATCCGCGCGATAGCCTGCGCGTGGGGCTTCGCCACCGCATCCGCGAGGGCGATCCGTACTTCACGATGCTGCGCGCGCGCTGGGCGGGCGGGCTGCGCCGCGTGTTCGCCGAGCTTCCCGAGCCGGATTGGCTGGATTAGCGTGATTCGTCATCCCCGCGAACGCGGGGATCCACATGGGTTCCCGCCTCCGCGGGAACGACGGCTTCCGGGAATGGTGCACAATTCGCACGTTCGCTCCCCTACCCTCGGAGGTTCCATGAAGCTTTCCGCCATCGGCAAGGCCGCCGCGCTCGCGGCGAGCCTGCTCTTCGCGGCCGCCGCGCACGCGAAGGTCGTCACCAAGACCATCGAGTATCCCTACAACGGCATGACGATGAAGGGCTTCCTCGCCTACGACGACACGAAGACCGGCGCCGTGCCGGGCGTGCTCGTGGTGCACGAATGGTGGGGCCTCACCGATTACATCAAGGACCGCGTGAAGCAGGTGGCCTCGCTGGGCTACGTGGCGTTCGCGCCCGACATGTACGGCGACGGCAAGACCACCGACGATCCCAAGCAGGCGGGCGCGTGGTCGGGCGAGGTGCGCAAGGCGGGCGAGCTCGCGCCGCGCGCGAAGGCGGGGCTCGAGGTGCTGCTGAAGCAGCCGCACGTGAGCAAGGATCGCATCGGCGCGATGGGCTTCTGCTTCGGCGGCAGCACCGTGCTCGCGCTCGCCTACAGCGGCGCGGACCTGCGCGGCGTGGTCACCTTCCACGGCAGCCTCTTCCCGCCCGACGAGACGCAGCGCACGCGGATCAAGGCGCCGATCGCGATCCTGCACGGCGAGAAGGATCCGTTCGTGAAGCCCGAGACCATCGCCGCGGTGAAGGAAGCGCTCGATGCGGGGCACGTCGACTGGTACATGGTGACCTACGCCAACGCCGTGCACGCCTTCACCAACCCGAAGGCCGACGACTATCACATCCCCGGCATCGGCTACAACGAGAAGGCCGCCAAGCGCTCGTGGGACGAGATGAAGCATTTCTTCCGCGTGCAGCTCGGGCACTGAGGAAACCCGGCCCGCGTCTTGCGCGGGCCGCCCTTCGCCATGCAACAGTGCGATCCGCGCATCGTCCGCCAACCGGGCGCCAGCCCGACGACCGGCTTCGAGCGCGCGCTGCGCTGGATCGCCGCGATCACGATGCTCATGACCATCCCGCAGGTGGTGAGCGTGTGGCGCGACGGCGCGGGCGGCGTGTCGCTCGCCTCGTGGGTGACGTTCCTCGCCTCCTCCGTCGCGTGGCTGGTGTACGGCCTGCGGCGCCACGACGCGACGATCTGGATGGTGTGCATCGGCTGGATCCTGGTGGACGGCGCGGTCGTGCTGGGCATCCTCGTCAAGGGTTGAGGCAGGTCTCGCGCACATTCCAGTAGCGGCACGCGGCCTCCTGCCCGGTGATGGAAGGCGGCGCGCGCGCCTGCGCCGGCAGCACCACGTGGAGCGCTCCCTCGTCATCGGTGCGGCGGATCGACACATGGCGCGAGGCGTACCGCGCGACGACGCTCGGATGCGGATGGTGGAAGCGGTTGCGATAGCCCACCGAGAAGACCGCGATGCCCGGCCCGACCGCATCGATGAAGGGCGCGGTCGACGAGGTCTTCGAGCCGTGGTGCGGCACGAGGAGAATCTCGGAGCGAAGCGCCACGGCATTGCGCGCCAGCATCTCCGCTTCGCCGCGCGCCTCCACGTCCGCCGCGAGCAGCATCGAATGCGCGGCGGTCGAGACGCGCAGCACGCAGCCGCGATCGTTCTCCTTGCGCTTGCCGGCCTCGATGTAGATCGACGCGGCCGGATGCAGCACCGCGAATTGCACGCCGTCCCACGACCACTCGCCGCCCGCCTGGCAGCGCAGCGACGGCGCGACGAGGTCGTGCAGCCGATGGCCCTCGGGCAGCGACGACAGCATCCAATGCGGATCGCGCGCCATGGCGATGGAGGCCGCGCCGCCCGAATGGTCGTCATCGGCATGCGAGATGACGAGCGCGTCCAGGCTCACGATGCCCTCGCCGCGCAGGAAGGGGACCACGATGCGGCTTCCGGTATCGGCATCGCCGTTCCAGCTCGGGCCGGCGTCGTAGGTGAGCGCGTGCGCCGCGGTACGCACCACGACCGCGAGGCCGTTGCCGACATCCAGCACGTCGATCCACGCTTCCCCTTGCGGCGGACGCGGCGCGCCGAAAAGGAAGAGCGGCGCGACCCACGCGAGCGCGCAAGCGCGCATGGGAAATCCGCGCGGCGCGAGGAGCCAGAGGCAGCCGACGACGGCGAGCGCCACGGTCCAGGGCTCGGGCGCGTGGCTCTCGAGCACCGCCGAAGGAAGCGCCGCCAGCCCCTCGAGCGCCGACATCACCATCTGCAGCAGCCCGTGTGCCGCCTGGAGCAGGAGCGGAAACGGCAGGAATGCGCCGGCCAGCGTGAGCGGCACGACGCCGAGGCTCACCAGCGGAATCGCGAACGCGTTGGCGAGCGGCGAGACGAGCGACACCTGCTGGAAGAGCGCGAGGAGCATCGGCAGCATCACCACGGTGACCGCGAGTTGCTCGCGATACGCCGCGGCGAGCTTTCCCGCGCGACCGGTGCGCAGTGCCACCACGTAGAAGATCGAGGCCACGGCACCGAACGAGAGCCAGAACCCCGGCGCGAGCACCGCCCACGGATCGAGCGCCAGCACCACGAGCGCGGCGAGCGCCAGCGCGCGCGACGGCGAGACATGCCGCGCGGCGACGATGCACGCCGCCACCGTGGCGAGCATCGCGAGCGTGCGCTGCGCCGGCACCGCATAGCCGGTGAGGAGCGTGTACGCGACTGCCGTCGCCACGCCGGCGATCGCCGCCGCGCGCGGCGCCGGCACCCACCACGCGAGGCGCGGAACGCGCACCCACACGAACGCCGTGGCGGCGAAGGCGAGCGCCGCGAGCATGGTGATGTGCAGGCCCGAGATGCTCATGAGGTGGCCGACGCCGGTGCGCCAGAAGATGTCCCAGTCGGACTCGGGAATCGCGTCCTGGTCGCCGATCGCGAGCGCCACCAGCACCCCGCGGCGCGGCGCATCGGGCAGCGCGCGTTC
>JAICTR010000154.1 GCA_025936275.1 Burkholderiales bacterium | reverse complement strand
TCCGGCGGCACGCCGAACGAGGCGAGCATGGTGCCGCCTTCCTTCTTGAGGAACTCGTCGAAGTACTTGAACATCGACTTGCCGTAGTCGGTGGTGTCGTAGATCGCGACCCAGCGCTTGTAGTGCTGGTCGTGCGTCATGAACTTCGCGGCGACGCGGGTCTGGTTGATGAGCGTCGCGCTCACGCGGTTGATGTTGTCGGTCTTGTGCCCGTAGGTGATCTCCGGCAGCACCGCCGCCCACACGACCACCGGCACGTTGAAGCGGATGAACACCGGCACCATGGCGATGGTCGCCGCGGAGCAATACGAACCGATGACCGCCATGATGCTCGGATCGGCGGAAGCCTTGGTGGCGACCTGGACGCCGACGCTCGGCTTGCACTCGTCATCGAGCGCGACCAGTTGGAACTCGTACTTGGACTTGGGATCGGCGTTGTGGAGCTTCACCGCGAGCTCCGCGGAGTTGCGCCCGCCGATGCCGTCGGCGGAGACGGCTCCCGTGAGCGGCGCGAGGAACGCGATCTTGACGACCTCCTTCGCGCTCGCGAGCGGCGCGCCGGCGATCATGGCGAGTCCCACCAGCGCGGTTCCGATCCCCTGCTTGAGCGTGCGTTTCATGAGCCCGTCCCCCTCGTAAGAATTGTGGTCGCCTCGCCGCATCCTACTCACGGCGCGAGCGCCGGAACTTCTACTTTTGCGACATCTTTCGCGATATAACCGTCACGCGGCCCGGTCGCCCATCCCGGCCGGGCAGCGCACCTTCGCGGCCACCGGGGCGTACTCGCGGCAGAGCCGCGCGATCGCCTCGACCAGCGTCTCGAGGGGCACGGCATCGACGTCGAAGAGCGGCAGGTTCGCCTGGTACTCGATGGCGGCCTTCTGGTGGCGCACCGGCGCACCCACCGAATCGCCCAGCCGCTGGAGGTCCTCCAGCAGGACTTCGCCCGCGCGCTCGCTGGTGTGGAAGCCGATGCTCAGGCGACGGCCATCGGCGACGACCACGCCCACGTGCAGGTCCCACATGCGCCAGGGCGAGAAGGCGAACGCCAGCCAGCGGAACGAGGCGCCGCTCGAGCGATAGATCCTCGCCTCCGGATCTTCCGAGTTCTCGTAGTCCTCGCCGAAATGCGCCGAGAGGCCGGGGATCTCGTCCTTCATGCGCGCCAACACGCGATCGCCGAGCGCGCGGCGCAGCCGCGGCAGGCCTTCGTCGTCGGCGGTGGGGGCGTGCGCGGGGGCGGCTTCGGGAGTCTTGCGGGTCATCGAGCCATCAACCTACGTTAGTCCGAAAATCGGACAGAGTGTCCAAGTAAATGGGCAATCGCGCGATTTGTCAACGCCGGGCGCGACGCGGTGAAGCGGGGAAGGAGCCGGGCTACGAGACCTTCGGCGGGATGGCCCACGCGCCGCGCGACGCGGCCGAGCCGTAGTTGGTGTATTCCGCGATCTGGCGCGAGACGTCGCGCGCCGTCCTCTGCACCACCGCCGCGAACTTCCTCAGCCGGTCGGGATTCGGCGGGTAATCGAGGCAGCTGATGCTGATCGCGGCGATCGGGCGGCCCGCTTCATCGAGGATGGCGCTGCCCACCGCGGTGAGGCCGGCGTGGCTCTCCTCGCGCGCGAGCCCCCATCCGCGCTCGCGCGTCTTCTCGATCTCCTTGAGGAGCGCCGCGCGCGTGCGGATGGATTTCGCGGTGAGGCCGCGCAGCCGCGCCTGCCTGCCGATGTGGCGATCGATTTCCTCGGCCGGCATGTGCGCCAGCATCGCCTTGCCGAGCGCGGTCGTCTGGCACGGCAGGCGGTCGCCGACCTGCCAGATGAAGCGGATCGGCAACGTGCCCTCGCGATAGTTGAGGATCACGATGTCGTCCCGGTCGAGGATCGCGAAATACGCCGTGCATTGCGTGTTCGCGACCAGCTCGTCGAGCGCGCGCAGCAGCACGAAGGACAGCGGATTGGCGGCGAGGAAGAGCGTGCCCACCTCGAACGCGCGCAAGCCGATGCGGTATCCCGTGCCGGCGGGAAGCTTCTCCACGTAACCGCAGGACTCGAGCGTCACGAGCAGGCGCATGACGCTGGTCCGTGCGAGCTTGAGCTGCCGCGCGAGCTCCGAGGTATTGAGCACCGGCCTCGACCGGGTGAAACAGTTCAACAGCGTCAGCGCGTTCCTGACGGTCTTGGACGATTCCGGCACGGAGCCCCTTCGCGCGTCATTTGAGCCGGCGTCAGGTTACCGTGTTTTGGGCATTCGCGAGGTGCGCGCGCGACTCCGGCGCCTCGCCCGTCGCGTGCACCCAGCCATATTCGGCTGCGGCGGTCTCGAGCCACTTGTAGAGGTAGTCCGCGAAGCTGCGGCGCACGATGATCTCCATGCCATCGTCGCCCAGGGGACGCAGCAGCACGCCCGCCTTCGCGAGATGCGTCTGCGCGCATGCGCCGGGGCGGAAGCCCGGGGAATGAAGGTCGAAGGGGCAGCCCTTGGCGAGCAGGTCCCGCGCATGCGTGCCGCGAAGGACGAGGACCGTCTGGCCGCCGGTCACCGGCGTGACCGACGAGTGCACCCCGTCGAGGCCGGAACGCAACGCATTGACGACCTCCTGCTCGCGCTCGCCGGGTGTCACCGCGAGCCATTCGTCCGGCCCCAGCCAGTACACGATGATGTCGCCCGCGATCCGGGTCGTATTCGCGGCCGTCGGCAGGGCGGCGCCCAGCGCGCGCTCGGCCGCGGCCGCGAACCGCGCGTCCGTCGGGTCGCCGCGCAGGTTGATGTGGCCGCGCAACCCGTTCTCGAAGTAGCGGAGCGCGGTCACCGGCGCGACCGCCGCGCCGGGACGCGCGCTCACGTGGGCGAGCGGCGCTTGCTGCAGGATGCGTTCAGACATTCTGGCGGGCTCCCTCGGCGTCGACGAAAACGGGCGGCGCGATCGTCGCGCGCAGGACGCGGCCGTCGGCGAGCGGAACCTGCACCTCCTCGCCATGCCGCTTCGCGCCGCCCTTCACCAGCGCGAGCGCGATGGAGCGGTCGAGGAAGGCGCTGAAGTAGCTCGACGTGACATGCCCTTCCATCGGCACCGGCACGGGCGCGGAGGCATCCTTCACGACCTGGCCCCCCTCGGGCAGCACCGTCTTCGGATCCTCGGTGAGCAGCCCGACCAGCTGCTTGCGATCCTCGCGGCGCGTATCGGAGCGGTGCAGCGAGCGCCGCCCGATGAAGTCCTTGCCCTTGCCGATGATCCAGTCCATGCCGAGGTCCACGGGCGTCACGGAGCCGTCCGTGTCCTGGCCCACGATGATGAAGCCCTTCTCCGCGCGCAGCACGTGCATCGCCTCGGTGCCGTAGGGCGTGATGCCGAACGGCTTGCCGGCCTCGATGAGCGCGTTCCACACGTGGCGGCCGAGGTTCGCGCACACGTTCACCTCGTAGGCCAGCTCGCCGGAGAAGCTGATCCGCGTCACGATCGCATGCACACCCGCCACCGTGCCCTCGCGATACGACATGAACGGGAACGCTTCGGGCGAGAAGTCGATGTCGGTGCACGCGGCGCGCAGCACATCGCGGCTCTTCGGGCCGACCACCGCGGCGGTGGCGAGATGGTCCGTCACCGAGGTGAGGTAGACCTTGAAGTGCGGCCATTCCGTCTGCAGCCAGCGCTCGAGCCAGGCCATCACGCGCGCCGCGCCGCCCGTCGTGGTCGTCATCAGGAAGTGGTTCTCGCCGAGCCGCGTCGTGACGCCGTCGTCCATCACCATGCCGTTCTCGTCGAGCATGATGCCGTAGCGGCAACGCCCCACCGCGAGCTTCGACCACGCGTTGGTGTAGACGAGGTTCAGGAAGGTCGCCGCGTCGGGGCCCTTGATGTCGATCTTGCCGAGCGTGGAGGCGTCCATGATGCCGACGCCGGTGCGCGCCGCGAGGCACTCGCGGTTCACCGCCGAGTGCAGGTCCTCGCCGGCGCGGGGAAAGTACCACGGCCGCTTCCACTGCCCGACGTTCTCGAAGAGCGCGCCGTTCTCCTCGTGCCAGGCGTGCATCGCGGTCTTGCGCACCGGCTCGAAGAGCTCGCCCAGGTCGGGGCCCGCGATGGCGCCGAAGGTGACCGGCGTGTAGTTGGGCCGGAACGTCGTCGTGCCGGTCTCGGCGATCGTCTGCCCGAGCGCTTGCGCGAGGATCGCCATGCCGTTGATGTTGCCGAGCTTGCCCTGGTCGGTGCCGAAGCCGAGCGCGGTATAGCGCTTCACGTGCTCGATCGAGCGATAGCCCTCGCGCGCCGCGAGCAGGATGTCCGAGGCCGCGACGTCGTTCTGCGGATCGACGAATTGCTTCGCGCCGTGCCCCGGCGGCTGCGTCGCCGGCACGAGCCACAACGGCCGCAGCGGCTCCTCGCGAGTCGCCGGCGAGACACTATGGCGAGGCGCGACCGGCAGTGCGGCGGCACACGCGAGACGCGCCGCCTCGAGGCCGCTCGCGGCGCCTTCGGCGAGGCACGATTCGAGGTCGAAGCGGCCGTTGCAGGCGCCCGCCGAACGCTGCGCCTGGTTGGAAGCACCGGGGACGAAGCACGCCCTCGCCTCGTCGTAGCGCGGACGTCCGTTGGATTGCGCGTGCAGGTGCACCGCGGGACTCCAGCCGCCGGACATGGCGAGAAGGTCGCAGTCGATAGTGCGCACCGGGCCGTGGACGCGTTCGCCGCCCTCGTCGAGCGCCATGACGTGGGCACCCGTGAGGCGCTTGGCGCCGCGCGCGCGGGTGACGACCGCTCCCTGCACCACCTCGATTCCCGCGTCGCGCACGAGGCGCGGCAACGCACCCTCCGGTGCGGGCCGCGCATCGACCACGGCGGCGACTTCGACACCGGCCGCGTGGAGGTCGAGCGCCGCGGCATAGGCGCCGTCGTTGTTGGTGAAGACCACCGCGCGGCCGCCGAGGCGCACGCCGTGGCGATTGGTGAAGCACGAGACCGCGGAGGCGAGCATCACCCCGGGCAAGTCGTTGTCGCCGAAGACCAGCGGACGCTCGAGCGCGCCGGTCGCAAGCACCACCTGCTTCGCGCGCACGCGCCAGGTCCGCTCGCGCGCGCCGCTCCTCTCGCCGGGCGGCAGGTGGTCGGTGCGGCGCTGCGCGATCGTGAGGAAGTTTTCGTCGTGGTATCCGAACACCGTGCTGCGCGCGAGGAGGCGCACGTTCGCCATCGCGGAGAGCCGCTGCACCGCCTGCCCGGCCCACTGCGCGGCGGGAATGCCGTCGATCGCGGTCTCGCGCAGCGAAAGGAGCGTGCCGCCGAATTCCGCCTGCTGGTCGGCGAGGATCACGCGCGCACCGGCCTTGCCCGCGGCGAGCGCGGCCGCGAGGCCCGCGGGTCCGCCGCCGGCGACCAGCACGTCGCAGTGCGCGTTCATCTTGTCGTACGCGTCCGGATCGGGCTCGGTCGGCGAATGGCCCAGGCCCGAGGCCTTGCGGATGTAGTGCTCGTACTTCATCCACAGGCCTTTCGGCCACATGAACGTCTTGTAGTAGAAGCCCGCCGGCATGAGGCGCGAGAAGAGGCGCGCCGCCGCCATCAGGTCGAGCTCTGGGCCCGGCCAGCAATTCACGCTCGAGGCGACGAGGCCCTCGTAGAGCTCGACCTCCGTCGCGCGCGCGTTCGGCACCGTGCGCGCTCCCGTCTCCAGCTGGACCACCGCGTTCGGCTCCTCGACGCCGCAGGCCACGATGCCGCGCGGCCGATGGTACTTCCAGCTGCGCGCGACGAGCGTCACCCCGTTGGCGAGGAGCGCGGAGGCGAGCGTGTCGCCCGGGTGCCCCTCGTACGAGCGGCCGTTGAAGGTGAAGGTGAGGCGCCGCGTGCGGTCGATGCGCCCGCCCTGCGCCAGGCGATGGCGCTGGCTCACCTCGCTTCCTCCGGCGCGGGCTCCCCCGGCTTGTACACGCGCGTGATGGCGTAGCTCACGGTGTCGCGCTCGACGTTGAACCAGCGCCGGCAGCCGAACGCGTGCGCCCATTGCTCGAGGAGGCGGCCCTTCGGGTTCCTGCGCATGAAGACGTAGTCGCCCCACTGCTCGTCGCTGAGGGCGTCGGGATCCTTCGGCCGCACGATGTGCGCCTCGCCGCCGTAGGCGAACTCGGTCTGCTCGCGCGGCCCGCACCAGGGACAGGGGATGATCAGCATGGAGGCTCCGGGATCAGTGCGCGACCGCGGCCGCGCCGTGCTCGTCGATGAGGTGGCCGGTGTAGAACCGGTCGAGCGAGAAGGCGGCGTTGAGCTCGTGCGGCGCGTCCTTCGCGATGGTGTGCGCGAACACCCAGCCCGAGCCGGGCGTGGCCTTGAAGCCGCCGGTGCCCCAGCCGCAGTTGAAGTAGAGGCCTTTCACCGGGGTCAGCGAGATGATCGGGCAGGCATCGGGGGAAACGTCGACGATGCCGCCCCACTGGCGGTTCATGCGCACGCGGCTGAAGCAGGGAAAGAGCTCGACGATCGCGGCGAGCGTGCCCTCGATGATCGAGAAGCTGCCGCGCTGGCCGTAGCCTACGTACGAATCGATGCCCGCGCCGATCACGAGGTCGCCCTTGTCCGACTGGCTGATGTAGCCGTGCACCGCATTGGACATGACGACCGTGTGCAGCACCGGCTTCACCGGCTCGGAGACGAGCGCTTGCAGCGGATGGCTCTCGATCGGGAAGCGCAGGCCCGCCAGCGTGGCGAGCACGCTCGTGTTGCCGGCGGCCACGACGCCGACCTTCTTCGCCTTGATGAAGCCGCGCGTCGTGTCGACGCCCACGACGCGGGCGCCGTCGCGGCGAAAGCCGGTGACCTCGCAGCCCTGGATGACGTCCACGCCGCGCGCGTCGGCCGCGCGGGCGTAGCCCCAGGCGACCGCGTCGTGTCGCGCGACGCCGCCGCGCGGCTGGAACGAGGCGCCGAGGATCGGATAGCGCGCGTCGGGTGAGTCGTTGATGATCGGCACCCTCTCCTTCACTTGCTT
>JAICTR010000056.1 GCA_025936275.1 Burkholderiales bacterium | reverse complement strand
TTCATCAAGAAGATCCACGACAACCAGTGGTTCCGTCCGAGCCCGCGCATCGTGATCTGCGTGCCGTACGGATCGACGCAGGTCGAGCGGCGCGCGATCAAGGAGAGCGCGATCGGCGCGGGCGCCTCGCAGGTCTTCCTCATCGAGGAGCCGATGGCGGCGGCGATCGGCGCGGATCTCCCGATCGCGGACGCCACCGGCTCGATGGTGGTGGACATCGGCGGCGGCACCACGGAAGTCGGCGTGATCTCGCTCGGCGGCATCGTCTACTCGGCCTCGGTGCGCGTGGGCGGCGACAAGTTCGACGAGGCGATCATCAACTACATCCGCCGCAACTACGGCATGCTGATCGGCGAATCCACCGCCGAAGGCATCAAGAAGCAGATCGGCAGCGCTTTCCCCGGCAGCGAGGTGCGCGAGATGGAGGTGAAGGGCCGCAACCTCGCCGAGGGCATTCCCCGCTCCTTCACCATCTCCTCGAACGAGATCCTCGAGGCGCTCACCGACCCGCTCAATTCCATCGTCTCGGCGGTGAAGAGCGCGCTCGAGCAGACGCCGCCCGAGCTGGGCGCGGACATCGCGGAGAAGGGCATGGTGCTCACCGGCGGCGGCGCGCTGCTGCGCGAGCTCGATCGCCTGCTGATGGAGGAGACGGGGCTTCCGGTGATCGTCGCCGACGATCCGCTCACCTGCGTCGTGCGCGGCTCGGGCCGCGCGCTGGAAGAGATGGACAAGCTGGGCACGGTCTTCACCAACGACTGACGCCGTGCACCGACCGAAGCCCGCCCCTCCGGATGCATTGAGCGGCGGGCTTCTTCGCTTCCGCAGCCGCCCTTGATTCGCGAACCTCCTCCCTTCTTCCACCGCGGACCTTCGCCGCTCGCGCGCCTCACGTTCTTCACCCTGGCCGCGATCGCGGTCATGATCGCCGACCACCGCTTCCACGCGCTCGAGACGCTGCGGCTCTCGCTCAACGTCCTCGCCCAGCCGCTTCAGGAAGCGGCGTCGATGCCGTCGCAGGCATTGGCGCGCGCCGCCGATTTCTTCACCACGCAGTCGGACCTGCTGCGCGAGAACCGGCAGCTGCGCGCGAAGCTCCTCGAGCAATCGGCCGCGGCGCAGGAAGCGCGGCTGCTGCGCGCCGAGCAGGAGCACCTGCTGCACATGGCGCCGGGACGCAGCCGCTATGCGGACGGCGGCATCCTCGCCGAGGTGCTCTACACCGCGCGCAACCCGTTCACGCGCAAGATCGTCGTCGACAAGGGATTGAGCCACGGCATCAAGGCCGGCATGCCGGTGATCGACGGCACCGGCGTGGTGGGCCAGGTGACGAGCGTCGGCACCTTCACGAGCGAGGTGACGCTCGTGACCGAGAAGGGCCAGTCGGTGCCGGTGATGCTGGTGCGAAACGGCCTGCGCGCGATCGCGGTGGGATCGGGCAAGGACGGCACCATCGACGTGCCGTTCATCCCCGCCTCGGCCGATGTGCAGCAGGGCGACCTCTTCGTCACCTCGGGAATCGACGGCACCTATCCGCCGGGGCTCACGGTGGCGCAGGTCTCGAGCGTCGAGAAGAACTCCGCGTACATGTTCGCGCGCATCGTCGCGCGCCCGGCGGCGGGCGTCGACAGCTACCGCTACGTCGTGCTGCTGCCGCTCGCGCCGACGCCGCCGCGGCCCGAGACGCTCGAGGAGGAAGCGCGCAAGCCGGGGAAGGGCGCCGCCAAGCCGCGCCGCGAGGGAGGCTCTCGTGCGACCCGCTGACCTGACGCCGCGTGGTCGCGCAAGCGCCGTGACGAGAAAAAAAACAGGCGACCGGCGCCCACGGAGATTCAATGAGACCCGCTGACCTCACGCCGCGTGGTCGCGCAAGCGCCGTGACGAGAAAAAAAACAGGCGACCGGCGCCCGCGGAGATTCAATGAGACCCGCTGACCTCACGCCGGTCGCAAGGGATGTGATGAAGGGCCCCGCGAGCGCGGGCCTCATCTTCGCCTCGCTCCTCGCGGGCTACCTCTTCTCGATGCTGCCGTGGTCCGGGCGCTGGCTCCTCGCGCGTCCGGACCTCGTGCTGCTGGTGCTGATCTTCTGGAGCCTGCACGAGCCGCGCGCGGTGGGCCAGGGCATCGCCTTCGCGGCGGGACTCCTCATGGACGTGGGCGATTCGATGCTCCTCGGCCAGCACGCCTTCGCGTATGTCGTCGCGGTTTACGGCGCGCAGGTGCTGCGCGTGCGCATCGTCTCGTTCCACCTGCCGGAGCAGGCGCTGCACGTGCTCGGGCTCACGGTCGCGGCGAGCTGCGTGACGCTGGTCCTCAACCTGCTGCTGGGCGCGGATTTCCCCGGCTTCGCCTACTTCTTCTCCCCGGTGCTCACCGCGTTCCTCTGGGCGCCGGCGAGCTGGATCCTGCAATCGCCGGCGGTGCGCCGCAGGAGGGAAGCGGCGCCATGATGCTCGGGCAGGCGCTGCGCGACCCGCGCACCGAGCTGCGCGTGTTCCGCAACCGCATGATGGCGGCGGGGCTCGCGATCCTGGTGGCTTTCGCGCTGCTGCTCGCGCGCTTCACCTGGCTGCAGGTCGTGCAACAGCAGTACTACCACACGCTCGCGGAGCAGAACCGCATCTCGGTGGTGCCGGTGGTGCCGGGGCGGGGACTGATCCTCGACCGCAACGGCCAGGTGCTCGCCGCCAACTACTCGGCCTACACGCTGGAGGTGACGCCGAGCAAGGTCGCGAACATGGACCACGCGATCGACGAGCTCGCGAAGGTGATCGAGGTCTCGCCGCGCGACCGCCGCCGCTTCCGCAAGCTCCAGGAGGAGAGCAAGAACTTCGAGAGCCTGCCGATCCGCACCCGGCTCACCGAGGAGGAGGTGGCGCGCTTCGCGGTGAACCGCTTCCGCTTCCCCGGCTTCGAGATCAAGGCGCGGCTATTCCGCTCCTATCCGCAGGGCGATGTCGCCTCGCACGCGATCGGCTACATCGGGCGCATCAACGACGCCGACCTGCAGCGCATCGATGCCGAGGGCCTCTCCGCCAACTACAAGGGCACCGACCACATCGGCAAGCTCGGGCTCGAGGGCGCCTACGAGAAGGAGCTGCACGGCGTCACGGGCAGCGAGCAGGTGGAGATCGACGCCGGCGGGCGCGCCATCCGGTCGCTCTCGCGCACCGAGCCGCAATCGGGCAACAACCTCATCGTCACGCTCGACGTGAACCTGCAGAAGATCGCCGAGCAGGCGTTCGGCGACTACAAGGGCGCGCTGGTCGCGATCGACCCGCGCACCGGCGACGTGCTGGCGCTGGTCTCCATGCCCAACTTCGACCCGAACCTCTTCGTCGACGGCATCGATCCGCAGAACTGGGACGCGCTCAACAACTCGCCGGACAAGCCGCTCAACGACCGGGCGCTGCGCGGGCAGTATCCGCCCGGCTCCACCATCAAGCCGTTCATGGCGCTCGCGGCGCTCGAGTACCACAAGCGCTCGCCCTCGTACTCGATCTCCGATCCCGGCTACTTCACGCTGCCCGGGGTCGCGCACCGCTACCGCGACTGGAAGAAGGGCGGCCACGGCATGGTGGACATGCACCGCGCGATCGTGGTCTCGTGCGACACGTACTTCTACGGGCTCGCGAACGAGATGGGCATCGACGCGATCCACGACTTCCTCGCGCGCTTCGGCTTCGGCGCACGCACCGGCATCGACATCGACGGCGAGCTGCCCGGCCTCGCCCCCTCGCAACAGTGGAAGATGCAGCGCTTCAAGCAGAAGTGGTACGCCGGCGACACGGTGAGCGTCGGCATCGGCCAGGGCTACATGCTCGCGACGCCGCTGCAGCTCGCCGCCGCCACCGCCACGCTCGCGAACGGAGGCATCCCGGTCCATCCGCATCTGCTCAAGGCGATCCAGGATGCGAAGACGCACGAGGAGCGGGCCTACGCGGCGAAGGGCGCGGGCACGCCGATCGTGAAGCCGGAGAACCTGGCGGTGATCCGCGCGGCGATGGCCGACGTGACCAAGCCCGGCGGCACCGCGGCGCGGGCGGCCGCGGGCGCGCCCTACTCGATCGCCGCCAAGACCGGCACCGCGCAGGTGGTGGGCATGAAGCAGGGCGAGAAGTACGACGAGAAGCGCATGAAGCGCGAGCACTGGGACCACGCGCTGCTGATCGCCTTCGCGCCCGTCGAGGACCCGAAGCTCGCGCTCGCGATCCTGGTGGAGAACGGCCAGCACGGCGGCTCGACCGCCGGACCCATCGCGCGCACCGTGTTCGATTACTACCTCACCGGCAAGAAGCCGACGGCGAAGCCGCCCAGGCCGCCGGAGACGCTCGGCCCCGAGGAAGAGGAACATGATTAACCGCATCTTCGATTTCCTCGCGCGGCGCATCGACGGCCCGCTGATGGCCGCGATCGCGCTCACCGTGGCGCTCGGCCTCACCGTGGTCTATTCCGCCTCGGGCGGCGGATCGCCCGACCGGGTGCTGAGCCAGGGACGCAACCTCGCGCTCGCGCTCTGCGCGCTGTGGGTGCTCGCGCAGATCCATCCGCAGACCCTGATGCGCCTCGCCTTCCCGGTGTACGTGGCGGGCCTCGCGCTGCTGGTCGCGGTGGCGGTGTTCGGCGAGGTGAGGAACGGCGCGCGCCGCTGGTTGAACCTCGGGTTCACCACGCTGCAGCCCTCCGAGGTGATGAAGATCGCGGTGCCGTTGATGCTCGCCTGGTTCTTCCATCGCCACGAGGAAGGCGTGCGGCTGCGCGACTACGCGCTCGCCGCCGTGCTGCTCGCGATTCCGGTCGGGCTCATCGCGCGCCAGCCGGACCTGGGCACCGCCCTCCTCGTCTTCGCCTCGGGGTTCTTCGTGATCTTCCTCGCCGGCCTCTCGTGGCGCGTGCTCACCTCGATCGTCGCGCTGGGCGCGGCGGCGGTGCCGTTCATCTGGCCCATGCTCCACGACTACCAGCGCCAGAGGATCCTCACGCTGCTCGATCCTTCCGAGGATCCGCTCGGCGCGGGCTACCACATCATCCAGTCGACCATCGCCATCGGCTCCGGGGGCATCCTCGGCAAGGGCTGGCTCAACGGCACCCAAGCGCAGCTCGACTTCGTGCCGGAGCGCTCGACGGATTTCATCCTCGCCGTCTTCGGCGAGGAGTTCGGGCTGGTGGGCAACATCGTGCTCACCATGCTCTACGTGCTCATCATCGCGCGCGGCATGATGATCGCGGCCAACGCCTCGACGGTGTTCTCGCGGCTCGTGGCGGGCGCGATCACGCTCACGTTCTTCACCTACGCGTTCGTGAACATGGGCATGGTGAGCGGCATCCTGCCGGTGGTGGGCGTGCCGTTGCCGATGGTGAGCTACGGCGGCACGGCGCTCCTCTCGGTGCTCGCCGGCTTCGGGATCCTGATGTCGATCTCGACCCACAAGCAGCTGGTGTCGAGTTGAGGCTCCTCCTCGCGCTCCTCTTCGCGGCGCTCCTCGCGGCCGGCTGCGGCTCGGCGCCGAAGAAGGGCGCCTATTACGCCGACGATGGGCCGCCGGAATCGGTGCCCGAGGGGCTCGACCAGGTGCCCGATGCCGTGCCGCGCGACGAGGCGTTCAACCGCTTCGCCAACAAGCCCTACACCGTGTTCGGCGTGACCTACGTGCCGGTGGTCGATCGCGAGCCCTTCAAGCAGCGCGGCCTCGCCTCGTGGTACGGACGCAAGTTCCAGGGGCAGAAGACCGCCTCCGGCGAGACCTACGACATGTTCAAGATGACCGCCGCGCACAAGACGCTCCCGATCCCGAGCTATGCCAAGGTCACCAACCTCGCCAACGGCAAGTCGGTGATCGTGCGCATCAACGACCGCGGCCCGTTCCATTCCAAGCGCATCATCGACCTCTCCTATGCCGCCGCGGTGCGCATCGGCATCGCCGCGAAGGGCAGCGGCATGGTGGAGGTGGAGCGCGTCTTCGAGCCGCCGAAGAAGGAAGCGCGCGCCGAGGCGCCGGGCGAAGTGATGATCCCGAAGGGCGCCGCGCCGGATCCGCAAGCCGCGATGCCGCCCGCGCCGCGGCTCGCGGTGATCCGCACGCCGGTCGTCGCGCAGGAAGCGGGCGCGCTCTGGGTGCAGCTCGGCGCGTTCTCCACGGCCGAAGCCGCGGCGAGCTTCCGCGAGCGTGCGGTGCGCGAGCTGCCGTGGATGCTCGAGCCGATCCGCATCGAGGATGGCGGCGGGCTGCACCGCGTGCAGCTCGGCCCCTACCGCAATCGCGAGGAAGCCGACGCGATCGCGGCCAAGGTGCGCGAGTCCCTCGGCTACGCGCCGTCGATCGTCGAGAAGTAGGCCGGTTCCATGAAGAAGCTCGCCGCCGCATTGCTTTCGTGCATCGCGCTCGCTTGCGCCGCGCAAACGCCCGCGACAGCGCCGCCGGTCGCCGCGCGTGCCTGGATCCTCGTCGATGCGCTGAGCGGACGGACGCTGGGCGCGCACGCCGCCGACGATCGCTTCGAGCCGGCGTCGCTCGCCAAGCTCATGACCGCCTATGTCGTCTTCACCGCGCTGCGCGACGGAAAGCTCGCCGCGGACCAGCCGGTCGTGCCCTCCGCGAGGGCCGCGAAGGCGGCGGGCTCGCGCATGTTCCTCGAAGCGGGAAAGCCCGCGGCGGTGCGCGACCTCCTGCGCGGGCTCATCGTGGTTTCCGGCAACGACGCGGCGATCGCGCTCGCCGAGGCGGTGGCGGGAAGCGAGCCCGCGTTCGTCGAGCTCATGAACCGGCAGGCGGCGCGCCTCGGGTTGCGCGACACGCATTTCGCCAATGCGAGCGGCGCGCCCGCGCCGGGACAGCACGCGAGCGCGCGCGACCTCGCGAAGCTCGCGCTCGCGCTGATCGACGACTTCCCCGATCGCTACGCGCTCTTCGCGCAGAAGGAGCTCACCTACAACGGCATCCGCCAGGCGAATCGCAACCGCCTGCTGTGGAGCGACGACGCGGTGGACGGCCTGAAGACCGGGCAGACCGAGGCGGCCGGGTACTGCCTCGCCGCGTCGGCCAAGCGCGGCGAGCGCAGGCTCGTCGCCGTGTTGCTCGGCGAGCCCTCGGATGACCTCCGCGCGAGCGACGGGCAGAAGCTCCTCAACTTCGGCTTCCAGGCGTACGAGACGCGCCGCGTGTACGCGAAGGGCAAGCCCGTGGCCCAGCCCGAGATCTACAAGGGTACCCGCTCGCACGTGGCGCTCGGGTTTCGGCGCGACGTGTGGCTCACGCTGCCGCGCGGGAATTTCGAAGGCATCCAGGCCGTGCTGGACCTGCGCGAGCCGCTCGTCGCGCCGCTTGCCGCGGGGGAGAAAGCGGGGATAATGAAGCTCATGCGCGACGGCGTGCCGCTCGCCGAATTTCCCGTGGTCGCCCTCGAGGATGTGCCGGTCGCCGGCTTCCTGTCGCGCGGCTGGGACACCCTCCGACTGATGGTCCATTCCGCCCCATGACCGCGAACATCGCCCATTTCAACGGCGAGCTCATGCCGCTCGACCGCATCCACATCTCGCCCCTCGACCGCGGCTTCATCTTCGGCGACGGCGTGTACGAGGTGATTCCCGTCTACCAGGGCGTGCCGCTGCGCGGCCGCGAGCACTTCGAGCGCCTGCAGCGCTCGCTGGACGAGATCCAGCTCCCCAATCCGCATGGCGTGGACGAGTGGATGGCGCTCGTCGCGGCGCTCCTCGCGCACCATCCCGGCGACCAGTCGGTGTACATCCAGGTGACGCGCGGCGTGCCGCCCAAGCGCGACCACGTGATCCCAAAAGGCCTCGCCCCCACGGTGTTCATGATGTGCCAGCCGCTCTCGACGCCGTCGCGCGAGGCGGTGGAGAACGGCGTCGCATGCGTGACGGCGCCCGATTTCCGCTGGGAGAAATGCCACATCAAGTCGACGTCGCTGCTCGGCAACGTGCTCGCGCGCCAGGTCTCGGTCGAGGCGGGCGCCACGGAGACGATCCTCATCCGCGGCGGATTCGTGACCGAGGCCTCGTCCTCGAACGTGTTCGTGGTGAAGGACGGCGTCGTCGCCGCGCCGCCGCGCGACCACCTGATCCTCCTCGGCATCACCTACGACCTCGTGACGCGCCTCGCCGGCGAAGGAAAGGTCCGCCTCGAGATCCGCCCGATCGCCGAGGCGCAGCTCCGCGCGGCCGACGAGATCTGGCTCTCCTCCTCGACCAAGGAAGTGCTCGCGGTGACCACGCTCGATGGCAAGCCCGTCGGCACCGGCAAGCCGGGACCCGTGTTCCGGCGCATGCACGCGCTCTACCAGGAGTACAAGCGCAAGCTCGCCGCGGGCCGGACGGTCGCGGCTTGAAGCCGCGGCGTCGCGCCCCCATGTCGAGCGCATGCACACGCCGATCGTGAACCAGACGCCCGAGAACCCGCCCTCCCTCCTCACCTTTCCATGCGCCTTCCCGATGAAGGTCATGGGCCGACGCGAGGATGGCTTCGCGCAGCTGGTCTCGGAGATCGTGATGCGCCACGCCGAGGACTTCCGTCCCGAGACGATGGAGATGCGCTCGTCGAAGAACGCGCGCTACCTGTCGCTCACGGTGGTGATCAACGCCCGCTCGCGCGAGCAGCTCGATGCGCTCTACTCGGAGCTCTCGAAGCATCCGATGGTGATCATGGTCCTGTGAGGGCGCGCAGGCTCGGGCGCGTCGCCTACGAGCCGACGTGGCGCGCGATGCAGGCGCTCACGCAGCGCCGCGACGCCGCCACGCCGGACGAGCTGTGGCTCCTCGAGCATCCTCCGGTGTACACGCTGGGCCTCGCCGGGCGCCCCGAGCACTTGCTCTCCCCGGGCGCGATTCCGGTGGTCGCCACCGATCGCGGCGGCCAGGTGACCTACCACGGTCCCGGCCAGGTGGTCGGCTACGTGCTGCTAGACCTGCGGCGCCGCGCGCTCGGCGTGAAGGCGCTGGTGCGGCGCCTCGAGCAATCGGCGATCGACCTCCTCGCGGGCTACGGCATCGCGGGCGTGCGCCGCCCCGGCATGCCGGGCGTGTACGTGCGCGACGCGAAGATCTGCGCCATCGGCTTGCGGGTGGCGCGCGGCTGCAGCTATCACGGCCTCGCGTTGAACGTGGACCTCGAGCTCGAGCCCTTCTCGCGCATCGATCCGTGCGGCTATCCCGGCCTCGCCTGCACGCGCCTCGCCGACCTGGGCGTGCGTGATAGCATCGATGCGGTGCAGCAAAAGCTCTCCGAGTCCCTCGAGCGATGCCTGAACGCGACGTGAAGCTGCAGCAGAAGCGCGAGCTCAAGACCGCGCGCATCCCGATCAAGGTGGTCGTGGAGGGCGAGCCCCTGCGCAAGCCCGAGTGGATCCGCGTGCGCGCGGGCGGCGGCGAGCGCTTCACCGAGATCAAGCGCATCCTGCGCGAGGCGAAGCTGCACACGGTGTGCGAGGAAGCCTCGTGCCCGAACATCGGCGAGTGCTTCGGCCACGGCACCGCGACCTTCATGATCCTGGGCGACCTCTGCACGCGGCGCTGCCCGTTCTGCGACGTGGCGCACGGCCGCCCCGAGCCCCCCGATGCCGAGGAGCCGATCCACCTCGCCGAGACCATCGCGGCGATGAAGCTCGCCTACGTCGTCATCACGAGCGTCGACCGCGACGACCTGCGCGACGGCGGCGCGCGGCATTTCGTCGATTGCATCCGCGCCGTGCGCGCGCGCTCGCCGGCAACCCGGATCGAGATCCTCACGCCCGATTTCCGCGGACGCCTCGCGCGGGCGCTCGAGATCCTCGCCGAGGCGCCGCCCGACGTGATGAACCACAACCTCGAGACCGTGCCGCGCCTCTACCGCCAGGCGCGCCCCGGCTCCGACTACGCGCATTCGCTCGCGCTGCTCGGCGACTTCAAGGCGGCGCATCCCGAGTTGCCGACCAAATCCGGCCTGATGGTGGGGCTGGGCGAGACGCCGGACGAGATCCTCGCGGTGATGCGCGACCTGCGTGCGCACCACGTCGACATGCTCACCATCGGCCAGTACCTGCAGCCCTCGAAGCATCACCTGCCCGTCGCGCGCTATGCGCATCCCGACGAGTTCCGCATGTTCGAGGAAGAGGCGGCGCGCATGGGCTTCGTGAACGCGGCGTGCGGGCCGATGGTGCGCTCGAGCTACCACGCCGACCGCCAGGCGGCCGGGGGCGGCTACGCCTGAGCGGCACGCGCCGCGCATAATGGCGCGCATGGGCCGGTCCTTCCTTTCCGTCGCGGCGCTCGCTTGCGCGGTGCTCGCGTGCCCCGCGCGCGCCGACATCTATCGCTGCACCGATGCCTCGGGCGCGGTCACCTACCAGCAGTCCGCGTGCGACGCGCCGGATGCGAAGCGCCTCGACATCGCCGAAAGCTACCCGCCGGTGGCGAGCGGCGAGCGCGAGCGGCTCCTCGCGCGCGAGGCGGCGCTCGATCGGCGGCTCGAGGCACGGCGCGAGCGCGAAAGCCGCGAGGCGCTCGCGCGGGCGGCGTTGCAGGCCGCCGTCGCACCGGCGCCCGAGGCCGCCGCGCCCGAGCCCGGGATCGGCTGGGTCCTCACCCCCG
>JAICTR010000230.1 GCA_025936275.1 Burkholderiales bacterium | reverse complement strand
TGTCTCCCTCTCCCTTGGGAGAGGGCCGGGGAGAGGGTCGGCGATGGATGTCTCCCTCTCCCTTGGGAGAGGGCCGGGGAGAGGGTCGTGAGCATCACCGCATCGCCGTCTTCGCAACCTGCGGCGCCACGACGGCACCCGGCCGCACGCGCTGCAGGCCGTTCACGACGATGCGCTCGCCGGGCTGCAGGCCCGCGTTCACGATGCGCATGCCGTCGACCGTCGGGCCGAGCGTCACCATGCGGTAGGCGACCTTGTTGCCGGCGCCGACCACGAGGACGTAGCGCTTGTCCTGGTCCGTGCCCACCGCGCTTTCGCTCACCAACACCGCGCTCTCGGGCTTCGCATGGCCGAGGCGCACGCGCACGAACTGCCCGGGCATGAGGCGCCCGTCGCGGTTGTCGAACACCGCGCGCACGCGCACCGTGCCGCTCTTCGCGTTCACCTGGTTGTCGATGAGCTGCAGGTGGCCGCTCAAGGTCGCGTCGGCGTCGGTCGCGATCTGCACCGGGATGCGGTCGAGCGCTTCGCGAGAGCCGCGCGAGGGAAGCTCCCGCAGCGCCCGCGCGACCACGCTTTCGTCGGCGTCGAAGCTCGCGTAGATCGGGCTCACGCTCACGATCGTGGTGAGCACCGGCGCGGTCGGTCCCGCGGCGACCAGGTTCCCGGCCGTCACCTCGAGCTTGCCGACGCGGCCGCCCACGGGCGCGCGCACCTGCGTGTAGCCGAGGTTGAGCTTGGCGAGCTGCAGCGCGGCCTCGGCCGCGTGCACGTCGGCTTGCGCGGTGCGCCGCGCGTTCACGCGCTGGTCGAGCTCGCGGCGCGCGACCGCGTGCTCGTCCCAGAGTCGCTCGGCACGCGCCTCCTCGGTGGTCGCGTTCTCGAGGCGCGCCTGTGCGGCGGCGAGCTGCGCCTGCGCGCGATCGGCCTCCGCCCGGTACGGCGCGGGATCGATGGTGAGCAGCAGGTCGCCCGCCTTCACGAGCGCTCCCTCGGTGACGTGCACCGACTGGATGGCGCCCGCGACGCGCGGGCGCACTTCCACGCGGTCGACCGCCTCGAGACGTCCGGAGAACTCGTCGTAGGGCGTCACGCTGCGGCGCTCGACGGCAGCCACGGTGACGGGAATCGCGGGCGGGGGTGCCGCGGCGGGCTTCTCGCTCGCGGTGGAATCGCGCAGCCCCGAGACGCCCCACGCGAGGGCGGCGAGGAGCGCGGTGCCGGCGGCGGCGAGGAGCGCCTTGCGGCGCGGATGCAGGGCGGTGGTCATGTCGTTCCTTCCTGTTCTTTGTATAACGATTGCTACATATTTACCGCGGCCGCTCGCGCGTTTCGTGGAGGATGCGGGCGGAGGGGGCGGCGGGCGGAAGCCCGCACGGGTTTTCTGTATGGGCCGCTACAGAAAGAGCGTGAATCTAAGGGGTCTTGCCCGGGCCTGTCAAGTCATTTAGTATCGATCACTATGAAAAACGTCGTGCCACCCGCCAAGCCGCACCGCGCCGCGCGCGGGCGGCCGCGCGCCTTCGACCGCGACCAGGCCCTCGCCCGCGCGATGGAGGTCTTCTGGAGCAAGGGCTACGAAGCGGCCTCGCTCGCCGACCTCACGCGGGCGATGCGCATCAACCCGCCCAGCCTCTACGCGGCGTTCGGCGACAAGGAAAGCCTCTTCATCGAGGCGGTGCACCGCTACCACGAGACCATCCGCGAGGGCTGCCCGTACGCGGGCGAGGCCACCGCGCGCGCCGCGGTCGAGCGCCTGCTCACCGAGCTCTCGCGCGTGTTCACCGATCGGGGGCATCCCGCGGGTTGCCTCGCGGTGATGGCGATGGTCACCGCGGGCACCAGCAGCGCGCGGCTGCAGCGCATGCTCGCCGAGGAGCGCGCCATGGCGAAGGCGCGGCTGCGCGAGCGCATCCAGCTCGGCGTCGATGAAGGCGACGTTCCCGCCGGCACCAACGTCACCGCGCTCACCGAGTTCTATGCCGCCGTGATCATGGGCATGTCGCTTTCCGCGCGCGAGGGCGCCTCCCGCAAGGCGCTCCTCACGATGGTGGAGACCGCCATGCGCGCCTGGCCGCAGCCGGCGAAGCGCGCGGCGCGGCGCAGCGCCGTCGCGGCGTAAGCTCGCGTCTCGCATCGCGGGCCTCACCGCGGATCGAATTTCCGCACCGGCCGCACCTCGACCGATCCGCCGCCCTCGAGCACCGGGCAGCCGGCGGCGATGCGCGCAGCCTCCGCCGCATCCTTCGCCTCGACGATCGAGAACCCGCCGACCAGCTCCTTGGTCTCGGCGAAGGGGCCGTCCATCACTTCCTTCGCCGTGCCGCGCACGACCTTGCCGCTGCGCTCGAGCGGCACGCCCGCGTTCCTGAGGTGGCCCTGGCCCACGAGCTCCGCCATCCACGCGCGCCATCTCGCCATCGCCTGGCGCGTCTTCTCGGGCGTGGCCATGGCGGCATCCTGCGCTTCGGGGGTGGAGCGATAGAGAAAGACGAATTCGGTCACGGCGACTCTCCGGTGGGTTGCACACTCCATGGTCGAACGGGGATGCGCGTTTTCGACAATGGCGCGATGTTGCCGCGATTTTTTTTCGATCGGCAGCGGAAAGCGACGGAACGCGAAAATCGGGCGACGAGGCGCGCCATGGCGCGCCGGGAGCGCCGCGCCCGCTAAGCCGCTTGCGGCCGCTCGAGCGCCTCGCGCGGCCAGCCCGCGAGCCGCGCGCCCGCTTCGTAGGTGCTCCCGAGAAACGCGGCCAGCATCGCATCGGGATCGGGCGCGGTGCGCACCGCTTCGTAAGGCAGGAAGAACTCGTGGAAGCCCGCGTCGTAGCGCGCCGCGGCGGGCCTCACCGCGGAGCGCGCGAAGCCCTCGGGCTCCGGCGCGACGTAGGCGTAGAACACCGGCTCTTCCATGTTCGCGCCGCCCGGCCAGAACCCGTGGCTGATGACCTCGTGCGAGTACGCCTCGCGCGTGATGGCATCGGCGCCGGGACGCTCGGGCGCGCGCCGGCCGGAGAAGCGCGAGAGCGCGAGGTCGAACGTGCCCCAGAAGAAATGCAGCGGGCTCGCCTTGCCGACGAAGCCGCAGCGGGAGCGCTCGAAGGCGGGGCGCATCGATTCGAGCGCGCGCCAGAAGGCGAGCGCCCGTTCGCGATCGTAGGCGCGGTGCAGCGTGTCCTTCTCGAAAGGAATCGGATCGGCGACCTCCGAGGGCGTGGTGCGGATGGCGATCCGGCAGCCGAGGCGGTCCAGCGCCGCCATCGCTCGCGCATAAAAATCCGCGACCGTCATCGGCTCGAGGGGGATGCGCTCCACCGCGCCGTCGGAGCATTCGAGGCGCAGCTCGTGCGCGATGAAGTCGAATTCGGCGGCGAGGCTGCGATCGCCGCAGCGCATCGGCTGCGTCGCAAGCCCGCGCGCGGTGTAGTGCAGCGCCGTGTTCCACCAATGGTTCACGAGCGGCGTGGTGGTGAGCGTGAGCTTCCCCACGACCTGCATCCACATGTGCAGCGTGGCGCAGGTGTCCTTCCATGCGCCGAGCGGAAGGGCGGGCCAGGGACCGGGATCGCGGGAGCTCATCGGGACACGATACGCTTGGCGGGAAGAGGCTGCGGACGTGTCGAAAACGCCTGGTCCGGTTCGACACACAATGGCGAAACCCAACATCCACGGAGAGCCCCATGGCCACGAAGCGCAAGGCAGCCCCCCGCAAGAAGCCCTCCCGTCGCGGCGCTACGGTCGCGGCCCTCTCGCCGTGCCTGTGGTTCGACGGCCAGGCGGAAGAAGCCGCGAAGTTCTACGTCTCGGTGTTCCCGAAAGCAAGGATCGTCAACGTCACACGCTATCCCGCCGTCGGAAAGGAGGTGCATGGCCGCGCGCCCGGCTCCGTGATGACCGTGGACTTCGTGCTGAACGGCCTCGCCTTCACCGCGCTCAACGGCGGCCCGCTCTTCAAGTTCAGCGAGGCGATCTCGCTGCAGGTGCTGTGCCGCACTCAGGCCGAGATCGACTACTACTGGGAGAAGCTCGGCGAAGGCGGCGACGAGCGCGCGCGACAGTGCGGCTGGCTCAAGGACAGGTTCGGCCTCTCGTGGCAGGTCGCGCCGGCGGGCTGGGCGAAGCTGTATGCGGACTTCCGGTCGAAGGCCACCGAGCGTGCCTTCGCGGCGATGATGGAGATGAAAAAGCTCGATATCGCGGCGCTCAAGGCCGCGTACAAAGGCAAGGGAGCCTGACATGCCCAGCACCATTCACCTGCACCGCGTCCTGCGCGCTCCGGCCGAGCGCATCTATCGCGCGTTCCTCGATCCCGCGGCGATGGCGAAGTGGCTTCCGCCCAACGGATTCACGGGCACGGTCCATCGCATGGATGCGCGCGTCGGCGGCTCGTACAAGATGTCGTTCACGAGCTTCGCCACCGGCCACACCCATTCCTTCGGCGGCGAGTATCTCGAGCTGGTGCCGAACGAGCGCATCCGCCACACCGATGTGTTCGACGATCCGAATTTGCCCGGCACGATGACGGTGACGATCGTGCTGAAGAAGGTCTCGGTCGGCACCGACGTGAGCATCCAGCAGGAAGGCATCCCCGACGCGATCCCCGCGGAGATGTGCTACCTCGGCTGGCAGGAATCGCTGGTGCTGCTCGGCAAGCTGGTCGAAGCGGAGGTCGGGCAGTAAATCACCCTCTCCCCGGCCCTGGCCGCCGCACCACGCGCACCTTGCCGCTCGCGCCGCCGCCGCAAAAGAAGCGATCGGCGCCGTCGCTTTCGAGCCCCGAGACGCCCATGCCCGCGGGCATCTCGAGGGCTTCGAGCACCTCGCCGGTCGCGGGATCGACCCGCCTGAGCTCGCTCTCCTCCGCTTCCCACGTGCCGTGCCACAGGTCGCCCTCGATCCAGGTGACGCCGGTGACGAAGCGGTTCGACTCGAGGGTGCGCAGGATCGCGCCGGTCCGCGGATCCACTTGATGGATCTTGCGCTCGCGATACACGCCGACCCAGAGGCTGCCCTCG
>JAICTR010000452.1 GCA_025936275.1 Burkholderiales bacterium | reverse complement strand
GTTCTTCGCGCCCGGCGCGAGCGTCAAGGACCGGATCGGCGTGGCCATGATCGAAGCCGCCGAAAAGGCCGGCAAGATCGGGCCGGACACGGTGATCGTCGAGCCCACCAGCGGCAATACCGGCATCGCGCTCGCCTGGGTCTGCGCGGTGAAGGGCTACAAATGCGAAATGTATATGCCGGAGAGCGCGAGCAAGGAGCGGCGCGCGGTGATCCGCGCATTCGGTGCCGAGCTGGTGCTGACCCCCGCCGCGGAGGGCGCGATGGGCGCGGTGAAGCGCGCCCAGGAGCGCGTCGCCTCCGACCCGAAGCGCTACTTCATGCCCGACCAGTTCGGCAATCCAGCCAATCCCGAGGTGCACCGCAAGACCACCGCCGAGGAGATCTGGCGCGATACCGACGGCAAGGTCGACATCCTCATCTCGGGGATCGGCACCGGCGGCACGATCACCGGCGTGGGCGAGGTGATCAAGTCGCGCAAGGCGGGCTTCAAGGCGGTCGCGGTGGAACCCGATGCCTCGGCGGTCCTCTCCGGCTCGCCCAAGGGCCCGCATGTGATCCAGGGCCTCGGTGCGGGCTTCATTCCCGACGTGCTCAACCGCAAGATCTACGACGAGATCGTGCGCGTGAAGAACGACGACGCGCTCACCATGGCGCGCCGCCTCGCGAAGGAGGAAGGGATCTTCTGCGGCATCTCGTCGGGCGCGGCGGTCTGGGCGGCGCTGGAGGTCGGCGGACGCGCGGAGAACGCGGGGAAGATGATCGTCGCGGTGCTTCCGTCGTATGGCGAGCGCTACCTCAGCTCGCCGCTCTACGCGGACCTCATGGCCTGAGCGCGCCGTCCGCGGGCTAGTTGTGCTTCACGAAGCCCGCGGACTTGCGCCCGGTGAGATCGTCGTAGAGCGTCTCGATGAACTTGTCGGTGGTGATGAACTTGCCCTCGCCCCCCCAGCTCTCGTAGCCGGCAAGCACTTTTTCTCGCTTGAGGTCCTCGAGGCTCTTGCCGGCGCGGATGCCTTTCTCGACGCGCGCGGCGGCGTCCTTCAGCATCGCCACGTAGGGCTTGAGGCCCGCGACGGTGCTGAGCTCGCCATGTCCGGGGATGATCTTCGCGTCGGCCGGCACCTGGGAGATCACCTTCTCGCACGCGGCGATCATGCCGCGCACGCTGCCGCCGCTTTCCAGGTCGATGAACGGGAAGCCGTAGGTGACGAAGTCGTCGCCCATGTGCACCACGTTCGACTTGGTGAAGAACACGACGCTGTCGCCATCGGTGTGCCCATGCGGGAAGTGGATCGCGCGGATGTCCTCGCCGTTGAGGTGCACCGAGAGCCGGTCGTTGAACGTGATGATCGGAAGCTCGCCGCGCGACGCGGGCTTCACGTCCATGCCGAGGATCTTCCCGCCGCTCACCAGGCGCTCGCGCACATGGTCCTGCGCGATGATGGTCCCCTGCTTCGCGAAGTAGCCGTTGCCGCCTGTGTGGTCGAAATGCCAGTGCGTGTTGATGACGAACCGCACCGGCTTGTCGGTGATGCCTTTGAGGGCGGCGCGGATCTTCTCGGCGAGCGGCGCGAACTGGTCGTCCACGATGACGATGCCGTCCTCGCCCACCGAGGCACCGATGTTGCCGCCGGCGCCCTTCAGCATGTAGATGCCGCCGGCGACGTGCGTCACCTTGATCTCGACCTTGCTGAAGTCCGGCTGCTGCGCGGATGCCGCGGACGCCACGGCCAGGATGCACCACGCCACGAATCGCATGTCGACCGCCTCCTTAGCTGAAGAGCTTGCGCAGGCTGGATCCCTTTTCCTCGCGCCTGGGCTTCCACTCGCAGAGCGTCTTCCAGGCGTGGTTGCCTTCGTAGAAGCTCACGAAGGCCGCCTCGAGCTGCCGCGCGTCGAGGCCTGTGCACTCGAGCACCGACCCGCCCCCCTCGCCGCAGCGAACGCCGAAGATGGCCGGACCGTGCAGCGTGGCATCCATCCATTCGTCCTCGCTTCGGGTGAGCGTCATGTACCAGGTTTCCTCGTCACGCGGCTCGGTGCGGGCTGCGCGCTCCACGTCCTCGCGCGACGCATCCTTCGTTTCGATCTCGCAGAAATCGAGCGTGAGCTCGCCGGCGAAGCGCATGGCAGGTCTCCGGGCTGGTGAAGGCGGTCCAGCATAAACGCAAACGTCGAAAAGCAAAAAGCCCGGCCTCCATCGGTCCCAAACGCAAACGCCCAAGCTCGGTGTGAGCTTGGGCGTTTGGCTGATAGGGCCCTGGCGATGACCTACTTTCTCACGGGCAATCCGCAATATCATCGGCGCGACGTCGTTTCACGGTCCTGTTCGGGATGGGAAGGGGTGGGGCCAACGCGCTATGGTCGCCAG
>JAICTR010000219.1 GCA_025936275.1 Burkholderiales bacterium | reverse complement strand
GCCGGCAGCTCACGCGGCGCGCGGCGTTCGTGATCCTCTCGCTCGGCATGGACGCCGCCACGTCGAGCGCGCGCGGCGACGAGGCGCGCAACCTCGACGGCGACCCGGTGTTCGTCTCGCGCGAAGCCTCGCTCGATGCCGACGCGCCGTTCGACGACGTGCTGCTCTGGGTGCCGATCCATCTCGTCGCCCATCGCCTGATCGCGGCCGGGCGCCTGCCGTAGCGGGGCGGGAACGCCGGCCGCGCGCGGGGCATCGGATGGGAAAGCCCCTATAATCGACCTTGGTCCGCAAAGGAAACGAGATGAACCAGCGCGACACCCACCTTCCCATCCCCGATGTGCAGGCGACGCCCGATACGCGCCGGCTCGCGATCGACCGGGTCGGCATCAAGTCGATCCGCCATCCGGTGCGCATCCGCGAGCGCGCGGGCGGCGTGCAGCACACCATCGCGCACTTCAACATGTACGTGGGGCTGCCGCACCATTTCAAGGGCACGCACATGTCGCGCTTCGTGGAGATCCTCAACGCGCACGAGCGCGAGATCTCCCCGGACACCTTCCGGCTGATGCTGCGCGAGATGGTGAAGAAGCTCGAGGCCGCGAGCGGCCACATCGAGATGGCCTTTCCCTATTTCGTGGCGAAGAAGGCGCCCGTCTCCGGCGTGCAGAGCCTCATGGATTACGAGGTCACCTTCATCGGCGAGATCCGCGACGGCAAGGAGGTGTTCACGCTGAAGGTGCTGGTGCCGGTGACGAGCCTGTGCCCGTGCTCCAAGGAGATCTCGGAGCGCGGCGCGCACAACCAGCGCTCGCACGTGACGGTCGCCGCGCGCATCAACACCTTCGTGTGGATCGAGGACCTCATCGACCGCGTCGAGAGCCAGGCCTCGAGCGAGCTGTGGGGCCTGCTCAAGCGGCCCGACGAGAAGTACGTGACCGAGAGCGCCTACGACAACCCCAAGTTCGTCGAGGACATGGTGCGCGACATCGCCGCGGACCTCAACGCCGATCCGCGCATCGCGGGCTACGTGGTGGAGAGCGAGAACTTCGAGTCCATCCACAACCACTCCGCGTACGCCATGATCGCGAAGGGGATGGCGCCGGAGCGCTAGTAGCGCTTGGTGAGGGTCATGTAGGCGCCGTCGCGGCGCATTTCGGTGCGGTTGAGGAAGCTCATCCCGAGGAGCGCGACATCGAGACCCTGGGCCTGCGCCACCACGGCGTCCACGTTGTAGGCGGTGATGCCGCCGACCGTGACGCTATCCAGCACCACGCGGTACGCGAGCGCCGAGCCGTTCGCGGTCTGGATGCGCCCCTGCTGCCCGCGCCGGTAGTCCACGCCCAGGCGATCGGCCTCGGAAATCGGCAGCAGCACGGTGGTCGCGCCGGTATCCACCATGAAGCGGATGTGCGCGCCGTTCACGCGGCCGTCGGCGTAGAACTGCCCGCGCGAATCGGCCGGGAGCGTGACGCTGCCGCGCGTGTCGGTCTGCGCGGCGGTCTCGAAGTGCTGGCCCATGCCGAGCGTCTCGCGCTTGCCGTCCACCTCGAGGATCGCCTGCTCGGAGGTGGCGGAGATCAGCACCACGCCCTCGGGCGTCTTCTGGCCCACGGATACGGTGCGCGGCATGCCGCGGCCGATCACGATCACGGCCTTGCCCGGAAAGAGCCCGATCACGTTGACGTCGGTGGCGCGCGCGGGCTCGAGCACGAGCGCGCCGACCGAACCGAGAAGAATCGCAACCGACCGCATCCGCATCGCGGGAAGCTCTCGTGAAGCCGGTGCTGGTGTTCCGCTATGCGCGCACCGAAGGGCCGGGGCATTTTGCCACATTCCTCGCCGAGCACGGCATCGACTGGAAGCTCGTGGCGCTCGACGAGGGCGACCCGGTGCCGCCCTCGGCGCAGCCCTTCGCGGGCTTGGGCTTCATGGGCGGGCCGATGAGCGCGAACGACGAGCTTCCTTGGACGCAGCCGGTGCTCGCGCTGATGCGCGACGCCGTCTCGCACGCCGTGCCGGTGATCGGCCATTGCCTGGGCGGCCAGATGCTCGCGCGCGCGCTCGGTGCGGCCGTGCGGCGCCACGACCGCAAGGAAATCGGCTGGGTGCCGCTCACCGCGGAAGCCGGTCCCACGGCGGCGGCCTGGCTCGGCGACCGGCGCCGCTTCGACGCGTTCGAATGGCACGAGGATACGTTCGACGTGCCGCGCGGCGCCGAGCGCATCCTCACCGGCGAATACTGCGCGAACCAGGCGTACGTGCTCGATGGTCGCCACCTCGGCATGCAATGCCACGTCGAGGTGACCGCGGAGATGATCGAGACCTGGTGCCGCATCGGCATCGAGGACATCGACCAGGCGATCGGCAAGAGTCCCGCGGTGCAGGACGCGGCGACCATCCGCGCGCTCGCGCTGGAGAAGCTCGCGCCGCTCACCGCGACCGCGAGCCGGCTCTACGCGCGCTGGAGCGAGGGGTTGAAGCGCTGACGGTGCTCCCCTTTTTCGCTAATCCCGGAAGTTCTGGTAGGAGAGCGGCACCTCGGTCACCTTTGCGCGCACCAGCTGGATCGCCTCCTGCAGCGTGTCCTTCTTCGCGCCCGTGACGCGCACCACGTCGCCCTGGATCGAGGCGGTCACCTTGAGCTTCGCGTCCTTCATCATCTTCACGATGCGCTTGGCGAGCTCGCTTTCGACGCCGTTCTTCACCACCATCTTCTGCTTCATCTTGTCGCCGCCGATCTTCTCCGCGTCCTTCTGCTCGAGGAAGCGCGCGTCGACGCCGCGCTTGGCGAGCTTCGCCATCAGCACGTCGCGCACCTGGCCGAGCTTGAAGTCGTCGTCGGCGTAGGCGGTGATCTCGCGCTCCTTCTCGTTGAGCTCGAGGCGCGCATCGGATCCCTTGAAGTCGAAGCGATTGGCGACTTCCTTGTTCGCCTGCTCGACGGCATTCTTCACCTCGACGGCGTTGGCTTCGCACACGATGTCGAAACTGGGCATTTTCCTACTCCTGTCGGGGCCGAAGCGGCGCGCAAGCTGCGCGCGTTCGCGCCGATTCTATCGCGCCGCGCGGGTGAACGAAGCGGCACACCGGATCGGCGCCGCACTCTGACGTAAAATTCTCCCCTTTGCCTTCGCGACGCAAGAACCCGTGGCCACGATCCTCCAGTCCCTCCCCGCCGGCGAGAAGGTCGGCATCGCATTCTCCGGCGGCCTCGACACCAGCGCCGCGCTCGCCTGGATGCGCGAGAAGGGTGCGATCCCCTACGCGTACACGGCGAACCTCGGCCAGCCCGACGAGCCGGACTACGAGGAGATCCCGCGCAAGGCGCTGCGCTACGGCGCGCAGAAGGCACGGCTCGTGGAGTGCCGCCCGCAGCTGGTGGCCGAAGGCATCGCGGCGATCCAGTGCGGCGCGTTCCACATTTCGACCGCGGGCCACACGTACTTCAACACCACGCCGCTCGGGCGCGCGGTGACCGGCACGATGCTGGTCGTCGCCATGAAGGAGGACGACGTCCACGTCTGGGGCGACGGCAGCACCTTCAAGGGCAACGACATCGAGCGCTTCTATCGCTATGGCCTGCTCGCCAACCCGGGCCTGCGCATCTACAAGCCATGGCTCGACCAGCGCTTCATCGACGAGCTGGGCGGGCGCAAGGAGATGAGCGAATACCTCGCGCGCCGCGGCTTCGAGTACAAGATGAGCACGGAGAAGGCGTACTCCACCGATTCCAACATCCTCGGCGCGACCCACGAGGCGAAGGACCTGGAGTTCCTCGACAAGGGCCTCGCGATCGTGAACCCGATCATGGGCGTCGCCTCCTGGCGCGAGGACGTGGCGGTGAAGCACGAGACCGTGGCGATCGCGTTCGAGGAAGGTCACCCCGTGTCGCTCAACGGGCAGACGTTCAAGGACGCGGTGGCGCTCCTCGCCGAGGCGAACGCGATCGGCGGGCGCCACGGCCTGGGCACGAGCGACCAGATCGAGAACCGCATCATCGAGGCGAAGAGCCGCGGCATCTACGAGGCGCCCGGCATGGCGTTGCTGCATCTCGCCTACGAACGGCTCGTGACCGGCATCCACAACGAGGACACGATCGAGCAGTACCGCGCGAACGGCCGCCGGCTCGGGCGCCTGCTCTACCAGGGCCGCTGGTTCGACCCGCAGGCGATGATGCTGCGCGAGACCGCGCAGCGCTGGGTGGCGCGCGCGGTGACGGGCGAGGTGATGGTGGAGCTGCGCCGTGGCAACGACTGGTCGATCGTGGACACGAGAAGTCCCAACCTCACCTACAAGCCCGAGCGCCTCACGATGGAGAAGGGCGAGGCGTTCTTCACGCCCGCCGATCGCATCGGGCAGCTCACCATGCGCAACCTCGATATCGCCGATACGCGCGACAAGCTGCGCATCTATTCCGACACCGGCCTCCTCGGCTCTGGAGGCGGCGTACCGCTGCTGGGCGACGAGTAACGAAATGAGCGAAATGGGGTCAGGTTAGTTTTTGAACCTGTCCCTCTTTCGATCGTCATCCGTGACCCGAAATGGGGACAGGTTCAAAAACTAACCTGACCCCATCAGCTTCACATCAGCTTCATTAGCTTTCGACCTTGCCGAGCAGCAGGTACTCCATGAGCGCCTTCTGCACGTGCAGGCGGTTCTCGGCTTCGTCCCACACCACGCTCTGCGGTCCCTCCAGCACTTCCTCGGTGACTTCCTCGCCGCGGTGCGCGGGGAGGCAATGCATGAAGAGCGCATCCGGCTTCGCCTTCGCCATGAGCGCCGCATCCACGGTGAAGCCGTCGAACGCCTGCTGGCGCGCATCGGACTCCGCCTCGAAGCCCATGCTGGTCCAGACGTCGGTGGTGACGAGGTCGGCGCCGGAAGCCGCTTCCACGGGACGCGCGCAGATATTGAGGCGCGACGCGTCGAGTCCGGCGCTCCTCGCGGGATCGATGCCGTAGCCGCGCGGCGTGCACACGTTGAGGCGAAAATCGAAGATCTGCGCCGCCTGGATCCAGGTGCTGCACATGTTGTTGCCGTCGCCGATCCACGCCACCGTCTTGCCGGAGATCGGCCCGCGGTGCTCGATGAAGGTGTACAGGTCGGCGAGCACCTGGCACGGGTGGTACTCGTTGGTGAGGCCGTTGATCACCGGCACGCGCGAGTGCGCCGCGAAGCGCTCGATGATCGCGTGCTCGTAGGTGCGGATCATGACGATGTCGACCATGCGCGAGACGACGCGCGCCACGTCCTCGATCGGCT
>JAICTR010000328.1 GCA_025936275.1 Burkholderiales bacterium | reverse complement strand
GGCGTGAACGGCGTGGAGGCGCAGACGATCCGCCTCCTCGAGGTGTGCCGCGCGCGCAACACGCCAATCATTACCTTCATCAACAAGATGGACCGCGAGACGCGCGAGCCGTTGGCGCTCCTGGACGAGATCGAGCGCGTGCTGAAGATGCCCACCGTGCCTTTCACGTGGCCGGTCGGCATGGGCAAGCGCTTCGGCGGCGTGTTCGACATCAGCGCCGACCGCATGCGCGTCTTCAAGCCCGGCGAGGACCGGCGCGTGGACGACGAGGAGATCATCGCCGGCCTCGATAATCCGCAGACCTCGGCGCGATTCGGCGATGCGTTCGCGCAGGCGAGGGGCGAGATCGAGCTGCTGCAGGGCGCCTCCGAAGGCTTCGACCGCGAGGCGTTCCTGCGAGGCGCGCAGACGCCGGTTTTCTTCGGCTCGGCGATCAACAACTTCGGCGTGCACGAGGTGCTCGACGCGCTGGTGGAGCTCGCGCCGCCGCCGGGTCCGAAGCCCGCGGTGCAGCGCGTGGTGGAGCCGACCGAGCCCAGGTTCACCGGCGTGGTGTTCAAGATCCAGGCGAACATGGACCCGGCGCACCGCGACCGCGTCGCCTTCGTGCGCGTGTGCTCGGGACGCTTCGAGCGCGGCATGAAGCTCGTCCTCTCGCGCACCGGCAAGGAAGTGAAGACGGCGAGCGCGGTCTCGTTTCTCTCGCAGCGCCGCGAGGTGCTCGAGGACGCCTACCCGGGCGACATCGTGGGCCTGCCCAACCGCGGCGTGCTGCAGTTGGGCGACACGTTGACCGAAGGCGAGACGCTGCAATTCACCGGGTTGCCCTTCTTCGCCCCGGAAATCTTCGTTACGGTTGAAGTCGCCGACCCGATCCGCAACAAGCAGCTTCGCACGGGGCTCCAGCAGCTGGGCGAGGAGGGCGCGATCCAGGTGTTTCGCCCGCACAATGGCGGCGCGCTATTGCTCGGCGCGGTGGGACAGCTGCAACTGGATGTCGTCGCGCATCGCCTCGAGCACGAATACTCGGCGCAGGCGCGCATGATTCCCAGCGGCTACAAGCTCGCGCGCTGGGTGACGGCGCCCACGCCGGCGGAGCTCGAGCGCTTCATCGAGGCCAACGCGTATCGCATCGCCTACGACGTGGTCGATGCGCCCGCGGTGCTCTACAACCACAAGCTGGAGCTTTCCGCCGCGCAGGAGATCTGGCCCCAGGTCGGCTTCCACGCGATGCGCGAGCACGGCGGCCTCGTCGTGCACTCCGACAAGCTCGCGGCCTGATCCGGGTTACAGCCGCAACGCCACGGCGCGCCCCGGCGTGACCCAAGTCCTTGGGATTTCGGGGGCCTTCGGCGAGAATCCGGCGGGTTGGCGGGCCTCCTTCGAGGCGCCGCCGTGGACGAGGAGAGACATGACCCCGCTGCAGGGCCATCTGCGCCGGCTCGCCGAGCCGTACGTGTTCTTCCCGCTCATCGCGGTGGTGCTGCTCGCGGTGATCTGGGGCGCCACCGCGGACATGATCCGGGTGGAGCGCGCGCTCGCCGAGCGCTCGGCGATCTCCTCCACGCAGGAGCTCGCCGACACGTACGAAGCGCAGGTCGTGCGCGCCATGCGCGAGATCGACCAGACCCTGCGCCTCGTGAAGTTCACGTGGGAGCGCTCGGGCGGCCGGGTCGACATCGCGCAGCTGCGGGAGAAGGGGTTGCTGCTCCCCGAGCTGCTCTTCTCGATGCGCATCGCCGATGCGGCGGGCAACGTCGTCGCCACCACGCGCAGCGGCCCGCACAGCATCGCCGACGCCACCTACTTCCACCGCGCCGCCGAGGTCGATTCGATCGTGGTGGGCGTGCCGCGCCTCGATCCCGCGGACCATGAATGGAAGATCGACTTCAGCCGGCGCCTCAAGTGGCCCGACGGATCCTTCGGCGGCGTGGTCACGATCTCGGTCGGCGCGAGCTACTTCGTGAGCGGCTACGAGCCGGAGCGCCTCGGCCGCAACGGCGTGCTCGGCATCCTCGGCGCGGATGGCGTGTTCCGCGCGCGGCGCACCGGCGACGTCGTGAAGATCGGCGAGCTCGCGGACTACAACGACGTGGTCGCGGCCGACGGCACCGAAGCGGCGCCCGCGCTCTCCTGGAATCCGTGGGACAGCGTCGAGCGCTACACCGTGGCGCGCCCGCTCTTCGAGTTTCCGCTCGCGGTGGTGGTCGGACTCGACCGCGCCGAGCAGCTCGCGCCGGTGGCGCAGCGCGCCCGCGACTACGTCTGGCGGGCGATCGGCGGCAGCCTCGTGCTGACGCTCCTTCTCGGCGGCCTGGGCTTCCTCAGCTGGCGGCTCTCGCGCACGCGCATGCTCGCCAACCGCGCGCTGCAGGAGGAGATCGGCGTGCGGCGCAGCGCCGAGCGGGCGCTCAAGCTGCGCAACCGCGCCATCGAATCGAGCGTGAACGCCGTGCTGATCGCCGACTTCGCGCGCCCCGGCAACCCGATCGAGTACGTGAACCCCGCCTTCGAGCGCATCACCGGCTATGGCGCCGCGCAGTCGCTCGGGCGCAACATGGATTTCCTGCTCGCGGGCGACACCGAGCAGCCGGCGCTCGCCGAGATCCGCATGGCGCTGCGCGAGCGGCGCGAGGGCCACGCGGTGCTGCGCAATTACCGCAAGGACGGGACGCCGTTCTGGAACGAGTACACGGTGGCGCCGGTGCGCGACGACGCGGGCAGCGTCACGCACTACGTGGGCGTGATGAACGACGTCACGGAATCGAAGAACTACGAGGAGCAGCTCGCGCGCCAGGCGAACTTCGATACGCTCACCGGGCTCGCCAACCGCAACCTGCTGCGCGACCGCCTGCAGCAGGCGATCGTGCGCGCGCGCCGCGATTCGGCGACGCTCGCGGTCCTGTTCCTCGACGTCGACCACTTCAAGATGGTGAACGACAGCCTCGGCCACACGGTGGGCGACGAGATGCTGCGCATCGTGGCCGGGCGCCTCGCCTCGTGCGTGCGCGAGAGCGACACGGTGGCGCGCCTGGGCGGCGACGAGTTCGTGATCCTGCTCGTCACGCGCAGCGGCGACGGCTCGGCGGAGGTCGACGTCAACAGCGTCGTGGAGAAGATCCTCGCGCGGCTGGGCGAGCCGGTGACGCTCGGCGAGCGGGAGGTGAGGCCCGCCGCGAGCATCGGCGTGAGCATCTATCCGCAGGACGGCAGCGACGCCGACACGCTGCTGCGCAACGCCGACGCCGCGATGTACCGCGCGAAGGAGCTCGGGCGCGGCCGCTTCCAGTTCTTCACCGCCGACATGCACGAGCGCATCCGCCGCCGCGTGGAGCTCGAGTCGAGCTTGAGGCGCGCGCTCGAGCGCGGCGAGTTCGAGCTGCACTACCAGCCCCAGGTGGGCCTCGCCGATGGAAGCATCGTGGGCATCGAGGCGCTGCTGCGCTGGCGCCACCCGGAGCGCGGCCTCATCGGGCCGGCGCAGTTCATCGGCTTCGCCGAGGAGAGCGGCCTCATCGTGCCGATCGGCGCATGGGTGCTGCGCGAGGCGTGCGCGCAGAACAAGCGCTGGCAGGAGCAGGGACTGCCGCGCATTCCGGTGGCGGTGAACGTCTCCGCGCGCCAGTGCGAGCAGGAAGACCTCGATGACGT
>JAICTR010000449.1 GCA_025936275.1 Burkholderiales bacterium | reverse complement strand
TGCGGCAGGCGCCGCTCGGCGATGTCGAGCGAGGCCATGATCTTCACGCGGCTGATCACCGCCGCGGAAAGCCTTCGCGGCGGGGACTCCACCTCGTGCAGCACGCCGTCGATGCGGTAGCGCACGATGAGCCGGTTCTCGAAGGGCTCGATGTGGATGTCCGAAGCGCGCGACTCCACCGCCTTGCTGAGGATCAGGTTCACGAGGCGGATGACCGGCGCCTCGGAGGCGAGGTCCTTCAGGTGCGCGACGTCGCCGAAGTCGTCCTCCTCGACGCGGGTCTCGATGTTGTCGACGATGGCGCCCATCGAGGAGCGGCCGCCGCCGTAGAGCCGCTCGAGCGCGGCGTCGATCTCGTTGGGCGCGGCGATGTAGGGACGCACTCGCTTGCCGGCGGCCATCTGCACCGCGGAGAGCACGAAGGAATCGGTGGGATCGGCGACCGCGAGGGCCACTTCCTCGTCGTCCTCGCGCAGCGGCACGGCCTGCGCGTCGCGCAGGAACTTGGCCGAGAGGCGTTCCTCGAGCAGCGGCAGCTCCGGGAAATCGGTGGCGGAGGCGATCGGGACGTCGAGTTGGTCGGCAAGGGCATCGGCGAGGTCGCGGCCCGAGACCATGCCGAGGCGTTGCAGGATCACTCCCAGCTTTTCGGGAGCGTCGCCCTCCTGCAGCTTCAGGGCGCGCTCGAGGTTCGCGGGGTCAAGCTTGCCCCGTTCGACGAGGATTTCACCGAGGCGCTTGGGCAACTGGGGCGGTTCCGGATGTAAGCATTTGAAAATTATAACGTCTGGGGAGCAAAAAAAGCGGGCAGTCGCACTGCCCGCCCCAAACGGCCTCTAGACCGCAATCACACTGGCGAAGGTGTGACGGGGTTCCGCGTAAAAAGTTCCTACGCGAGGCGAAGAACTCGTCCTACAGCCCGCTTCCGGCGAAGCGCGCCTCACATGTTGTACGCGCTCTCTCCATGCTCGGTGACGTCGAGGCCTTCGCGCTCTTTCTCCTCGGGCACGCGCAAGCCGATCGTGAGGTCGACGATCTTGTACGCGACGAAGGCCACGACCGCGGACCAGAGGATGGTGAGCCCGACCGCCTTCGCCTGGATCCAGAGCTGCGCGAGGTAGCCGGGATAGCCGGTCTTCCCGGTCACCCAATCGGTGACGACGCCCGGACCGCCCAGGTCCGGCGCGTTGAAGATGCCGGTGAGGAGCGCACCGAGGATGCCGCCCAGCGCGTGCACGCCGAACACATCGAGCGAATCGTCCACCCGCAGCATGCGCTTGAGGCCGTTCACGCCCCACAGGCACACGACGCCCGCGGCGATGCCGATCGCGAACGCGCCCGGGATGCCGACGTTGCCGGCGGCCGGCGTGATCGCGACCAATCCCGCCACCGCGCCCGACGTGGCGCCGAGCATCGAGGGCTTTCCCTTCAGCATCCACTCCGCGAACATCCACGAGAGCACCGCGCACGCGGTCGCGAGATACGTGTTCATGAACGCGAGCGCGGCCGACGCATTCGCCTCGAGCGCGGAGCCGGCGTTGAAGCCGAACCAGCCGGTCCAGAGGAGCGCCGCGCCGATCATCGTCATCGGCAGGTTGTGCGGCGTGAGCGCCTCGCGGCCCCAACCCACGCGGCGCCCGATCACGTAGGCGCCGACCAATCCGGCGACCCCGGCGTTGATGTGGACCACCGTGCCGCCCGCGAAGTCGAGCGCGCCCCATTGCCAGATGAGGCCCGCCTTCGCGTTCTGCGCGTCGGCGACGCTCGCCGCGCTGTACGCATCGGGCCCCGGCCAGAACCACACCATGTGCGCGATCGGCAGGTACGAGAACGTGAACCAGATGACGATGAAGGCGAGCACCGCGGCGAAGCGCGCGCGCTCGGCGAAGGCGCCGAGCACGAGGCAACACGTGATCCCCGCGAACGTCGCCTGGAAGGCGACGAACACCAGCTCCGGGAGCGGCGTGCCCTTGGAGAACGTGCCCGCCATCGACTCCGCGGCGCCTTTCAGGAACAGCCGGTCGAAGCCGCCGAAGATCGCATTGCCCTCGGTGAAGGCGAGGCTGTAGCCGTAGATGCACCAGAGGACCGTCACCAGCGAGAACACCACGAAGACCTGCATCAGCATCGACAGCATGTTCTTCGCGCGCACCATGCCGCCATAGAAGAGCGCGAGCGCGGGCACGCTCATCATCAGCACCAGCGCGGTGGAGACGAGCATCCACGCGACGTCGCCCTTGTTCGGCGCAGGCGCCGACTGCGCCAGCGCGCTTCCGGCGAAGGACGACATGGCGAGCAGCGCAACGACAGTAGCCAGGCGTTTCATCGGCATTCCTCTCAGAGGGCTTCGGCACCGGTCTCGCCGGTGCGGATGCGAACGACCTGCTCG
>JAICTR010000137.1 GCA_025936275.1 Burkholderiales bacterium | reverse complement strand
GGCTCCACGCAGCTGATGGTGCGGTTGATGCGCTCCATGCGCTCGAGGTCCACGGCGAGGCTGTCGAGGAAGATGGAGTTCATCACGTGCCCCGCGACCTGCGCGAGCGTCGGATAGAGATCGCCGCGCGTGCGCTGCGGCGCCTCGTCGCGGATCCTCGCCGTGCCGATCACGACGATGCGCGAGGCTCCGAGGTGCAGCGCCGGGCTCACCGGCGCGATCTGGCGCATCGAGCCGTCGCCGAAGTACTCGCGGTTCAGGTGCTGCGCGGGAAAGAGGAACGGGATCGCGCTCGAGGCCATGAGGTGCGCGACGCCGATCTTCGCGCGGATGCCGATGCGCTGCGAACGCTTCCAGCTCTCCACGCCCTCGCGCGCCTGGAAGAAGCTGCAGCTCTGCCCGGAGGTATAGCCCGAGCACGTGATCGCGAGCGCATCGAGGGCGCCGGCATCGATGTTCGCCTGGATGCGCGAGAAGTCGAGGCTGCGCGCGAGGAGGCTTTCCAGCGGGCGGTTGTCGAGGAGCGAGATGCGCTTGTTGCGCAGGAACGCGCCGAACAGGAATCCCGCGAACCAGCGCGAGCTGTTGGCGAAGACGCCGGGGAAATCGGAGCGGTAGACGTGATGCGGCTCGAAGTGGCGCCACACGTCGAGCAGGCGATCGACCGCGCGCCCGAAATTCTCCGCGCTCGCCGCGAGCGCGCCCGCGTTCACCGCGCCCGCCGACGTGCCGCAGATGATCGGGAAGGGATTGGGCACGGGATCCGGCAGCATCTCCTTCAGCGCCAGCAGCGCCCCGGCCTGGTAGGCGGCCCGGGCGCCGCCGCCCGCGAGCACGAGCCCTGCCTTGCCGTTGGCTTGCATCCCCGCTCCCCGGAGCGCCGGCGCGTCAGCCCGGACCGGCCGCCGCCTTTCCGCGCTCCTTCTTCACCGGTGTACCTGCAGCGCGCGCGTTTTGCAACATCTCGGCCGCGTGGCGCCGCGTGGCGTCGGTGAGCGTGAGGCCGCCCAGCATGCGTGCGATTTCGTCCACGCGCGCTTCGCCCTCGAGCGCTTCGACCACGGCGACGGTTCCACTCGCGCCGGAGCGCTTGGCGACCCGCAGCTGCGCTCGCGCATGCACCGCGACCTGCGCGAGGTGCGTGACGCTCAGCACCTGGTGATGGCGGCCGAGCGCCTGCAGCAAGCGCCCGACGATCTCCGCGACGCCGCCGCCGATGCCCGAATCGACCTCATCGAAGATCAATGTCGGAACCGACGCGCTTCCCGAGAGCAGCACCTGCACCGCGAGCGAGAGGCGCGAGAGCTCCCCGCCGGAGGCGACTTTCGCGAGCGGCGCGAGCGGCTGTCCGGCGTGCGCCGCGACGCGCAGCTCCACCGATTCCAGCCCGCCCGCGCCGGGGGCCGCGAGCGGCTCGACCGCCGCCTCGAGCTTGCCGCCGGCCATCGCGAGCGTCTGCATGGTGCGCGTCACCTCGGTGCCGAGCTTCTTCGCCGCCTCGCGGCGCACGCGTGAAAGCTCGCCCGCCTTCTCGCGATACGCGCGCTCCGCCGCCGCCTCCTGCGCGGCGAGCGTCTCGAGGCTTTCCTCGCCGCCCAGCTCCGCGAGGCGCGCACGGCGATCGGCGAGCACCTCGGGAATGCGCGCCGGCTCGACGCGATGCTTGCGCGCGGCATCCAGCACCGCCGCCAGGCGCGCATCGAGCTCGCGCAAACGCGCCGGATCGAGCTCGAGGCGCTGCAGGTAGCGGCGCAGCTGCTGCGCGCCCTCGGCCGCGTGCAGCGACGCCGTCTCCGCGTCGCGGCGCGCATCCTCCAGCGCGGGATCGAGCGCGGCGGCGTGCGCGAGGCGCGTCGCGACCGCGGCCAGCCGCGAGGCGGCCGACTCGCTCGACTCGTCGAGCGCCTCGGCGCATTCCGACACCGTCTCGATGAGCTCCTGCGCATGGGCGAGGCGGCGCTGCTCGGCCTGGTCCTCTTCCCACGCGGCGGGATCGAAGGCGAGGGCCTCGAGCTCGTGCACCTCGTGCGCGAGGAGCTCGCGCTCCCGCGCCGAGCTCGCCTGCGCGCGCTCGCGAGCCGCACGCTGCTCGGCGAGGCGGCGCCAGGCGCCATGCAACGCGGCCACCTCGCGCGCGAGCGGCTCGCAGCCGGCGAACGCATCGAGGAGCGCGCGCTGGCGCTCGCCGCGCAGCAGGAGCTGGTGCTCGTGCTGGCCGTGGATGTCGAGCAGCATCTCGCCCAGCGCGCGAAGCTGCGCGGCGGTGGCGGGCCGCCCGTTCACGAACGCGCGCGAGCGGCCGGTGGCATCGAGCGTGCGGCGCACGAGGCAATCGTCGCCCTCCTCCAGCGCCTGCTCCGCGAGCCATGCGCGCACGACCTCCAGGCGCGCGATGTCGAAATCGGCGCTCACCTCGGCGCGTTGCGCCCCGGCGCGCACCACGCCCGCCTCGGCGCGATGGCCGAGTGCCAGCTGCAGGGCATCGATGAGGATCGACTTGCCCGCGCCGGTCTCGCCGGTGAGCGCGGTGAAGCCGGGGCCGAGCTCGAGGTCGAGCCGCTCGACGATCACGTAGTCGCGGATGGAAAGTGCGCGCAGCATGGGGCGGTGCTCAGGAAGTGCGCTCGTTCCAGCGCAGCTTCTGGCGCAGCATCGAGAAGTAGCGGTAGCCGCGCGGATGGAGCAGCGTGGCGGGTCGGGGCGAGGCCGAGGCGCACACGACGTCGCCGGGCTCGAGCTCCCAGTAGGCCTGCACGTCGAAGCTCGCACGCGCATCCACGCCGCGCGCGAGCGTGATCTCCACGCGCGAGGAGCTGCGGATCGCGACCGGGCGGTTGGAAAGCGTGTGCGGCGAGATCGGCACCAGCGCGATCGCGGAGAGCGAGGGATGCAGGATCGGCCCGCCCGCGGAAAGCGCGTATGCCGTGGAGCCGGTGGGCGTGGCGACGATGAGGCCATCGGCCCGCAGCGAGTAGATGAATTCCCCGTCCACCGTGACCGCGAACTCGATCATGCTGCCCATCGCGCCGCGGCTCACCACGACGTCGTTCATGGCGAGCGCGGAGAAGACCGTCTCGCCCGCGCGGCGTACGGTGCCGTAGAGGAGCGTGCGGCTCTCCGGCTGGAAATCGCCGGCGAGGATCGACTCGATCGAGGCCTCGAGCGCATCGGCGGGAATGTCGGTGAGGAAGCCCAGCCGGCCGAGGTTCACGCCGACCAGCGGGACGTTGCGCTCGGCCATGAGGCGCGCGGAGGAAAGGAGCGTTCCATCTCCGCCCACGATGATGGCGAGATCCGCGCGCGCGGGGAGCGCATCGAGCTCCACGACGGCATCGGGCCGCGTGCGCGAGGCGGCCGCCGTGAGCGGATCCATCGCGATCGCGACGCCGCGGCGGCGCAGGACCGCCGCGAGCTCGTCGAGGACATCGGGAAGGCTCGCCGCGTCGCTCTTGCCGACCACGGCCGCGGTCTTGAACGCGGGAGGCATGGCCGCAATTAAAGCATGATTGATAGAATACAGGCCGCCATGCCCGCGAACGCTTTCGCGCGTGGCACGAGGGCCACCCAAAGGAACCCGATGCTCAGCGACCGCGCGCAATCCCTGCTCAAGATCCTCGTCGAGCGCTACATCGCCGACGGGCAGCCGGTGGGCTCGCGCGCGCTCTCGCGCTTCTCGTCGCTGGAGCTTTCGCCCGCCACCATCCGCAACGTGATGGCGGACCTCGAGGAGATGGGCTTCGTGGCGAGCCCGCACACCTCCGCGGGCCGCGTGCCCACGCCCAAGGGCTACCGCCTCTTCGTCGATACGCTCCTCACCGTGCGCCCGCTCGAGGACGTGGAGCGCCAGCAGCTCGAAGAGCAGCTGATGCCCGACGACCCGCATCGCGTGGTGAACACCGCCTCGCAGATGCTCTCCGACCTCACCCATTTCGCGGGCATCGTGGTGGCCCCCCGGCGCCGCGGCGCGGTGCTGCGGCACGTGGAATTCTTCGGCCTCTCCGAGAAGCGCGTGCTGCTCATCATCGTGGCGAGCGACGGCGAGGTGCAGAACCGCGTGCTGGTCACGGACCGCGCGTATTCGCCCTCGCAGCTGCAGGAGGCGGCGAACTTCATCAACCAGCACTACGCGGGCTCGGAATTCGACCAGCTGCGCCAGAAGGTGCGCGGCGAGCTGATCGACCTGCACCGCGACATCTCCTCCCTCATGCAGGCGGCGATCGAGGCCGGCAGCGAGGCGCTCGCCAAGCCCTCCGACGGCGTGGTGATCTCCGGCGGGCGCAACCTCCTCGAGGTGGACGAGCTCTCGGGCGACATGCCGCGCCTGCGCCGGCTCTTCGACCTCTTCGAGAGGAAGACGCAGCTCCTCGAGATCCTCGAGCAGAGCGAGCGCGCCGATGGCGTGAAGATCTTCATCGGCGGCGAGTCGCAGCTGGTGCCGCTCGACGAATGCTCGATCGTCACCGCGCCCTACGAAGTCGATGGGCAGGTGGTGGGCACGGTGGGCGTGATCGGTCCCACGCGCATGGCCTACGAGCGCGTGATCCCGATCGTGGACGTCACCGCCAAGCTGGTCTCCTTCGCGCTCTCGCAGCACTGACGGCGCGTGGCCGGCGCGGCACCCGCTCCCGCGAAGGGCCCCGCGCAGCCGACCGGCGTGCTGCTGGTGAACCTCGGCACGCCCGATGCGCCCACCCCCGAGGCGGTACGCCGCTACCTGCGCGAATTCCTGATGGACCGGCGCGTGATCGCGCTCCCCTGGGCGCTGCGCTGGGCGATCGTGCACCTCTTCGTGCTGCCCTTCCGTCCGCGCAAGACCGCCCGCAAGTACTCGACCATCTGGACCCGCGACGGATCGCCACTGCGCGTGAATACGCTGCGCCAGGCGCAGCTCCTGCGCGGCTACCTCGGCGAGCGCCTCAAGCGCCCGGTGCCGGTCGCCGCCGCGATGCGCTACGGCAAGCCCTCCATCGCCGAGGGGCTCGCCGAGCTTGCGGCCCACGAGTGCCGGCGCGTGCTGGTGATTCCGATGTATCCGCAATACTCCGCGAGCACCACCGCGAGCGTGGAAGACGCGCTCGGCAAGGCGCTGCGCCGTACCCGGCCCGCCCCGGCGGTGCGCGTGCTGCACGACTTCCACGCCGACGCCGGCTACGCGAAGGCGATCGCGAAGAACGTCAACGACTACTGGATGAAGCACGGCCGGCCCGACCGGCTGGTGATGAGCTTCCATGGGCTCCCACGGGCCGTCGTGGACAAGGGCGACCCCTACGAGCGGCAGTGCCGCGAGAGCGCGCGCCTCATCGCGACCGAGCTGGGGTGGAACGACGCGCGCACGGTGGTGTCGTTCCAATCCCGGTTCGGTGCCCAGGAATGGCTGCAGCCCTACACGGCGGATGTGCTCGCCGACCTCGGCCATCGCGGCGTGGGCCGCGTGGACGTGATCTGCCCGGGCTTCGCGGCCGACTGCCTCGAGACCCTGGAGGAGATCGCGCAGCTCGGGCGCGACCAGTTTCGCGAGGCGGGGGGCCGGGATTTCCATTACATCCCCACCACGAACGACAGCCCTCCCTGGATGACCGCGCTCGCCGCCATGACGCTGCACAACCTCGCCCTCTGGCAGGCGGGAAAGCCCTGACCGATGCTGACCCTCCTCGCACGCTGGATCGTGAACGCCGCGGCGCTGCTTCTGGTGGGCTATCTCTATCCCGGCGTGCAGCTCGCGGGATTGGGCTCGGCGCTCGCGGCCGCGCTCGTGCTGGGCCTCGTGAACGCGGTGATCCGGCCGATCCTCGTGATCCTCACGCTGCCGGTGACGCTCCTCACGCTCGGGCTTTTCGTGTTCGTCATCAACGCGCTGCTCTTCTGGCTGGTGGCCTCCGTGGTGCACGGCTTTGCGGTCACCGGGTTCGGCGCGGCGCTCTTGGGCTCGATCCTCTACAGCCTGGTGACCCTGGTCACGAGCTGGCTGCTGTTTCCCCGCGGGCCGCGCCGCTGAGCCCTTGTTTTGCCGGGGCGAGGCCCCATCTGCCTTGTAAAGGTTTGCCTTCAAGAGGAAAAAATCCGTGACCGACGCCAATTACTCGGACGCACCCGAGCCCAATCCGCAGCAACCGGCGAACGATCCCGGCCGCGCCGCGGCGGACGCAGACGGCCGCATCGCGGATCTCGAGGCGAAGCTTTCCGCGGCGCTCGCCGAGGCGGAGAAGCTGCGCGAGGACTGGCTGCGCGCCCGTGCCGAAACCGATAACGTGCGGCGCCGCGGCCAGGAGGACGTCGCGAAGGCGCATCGCTATGGCGTCGAGGGCTTCGCCGGCGCCCTCCTCGCGGTGAAGGACAGCCTCGATGCCGCGCTCGCCGTGGAAAACGTTTCCATCGAGTCGCTGCGCGAGGGCGTGGAGCTCACCGCGCGCCAGCTCGATTCGGTGTTCCAGAAGTTCGCCATCCAGGCCATCTCACCCGCCGGCGAGAAGTTCGATCCGCACCGCCACGAGGCGATCAGCCAGGTCGCCTCCGACCAGGAGCCCGGCACCGTCGTGAACGTGCTGCAGAAGGGCTACCTCCTCAACGACCGGGTGCTGCGCCCCGCGCTCGTCACCGTGGCGATGGCGCCCCCCGCTTGAAAGCGGCGGCGAATAACCCTATCTGGCATCAGGTCATCCACACCAATTAGCCCATCCAAGGAAGAGACATGGCAAAGATCATCGGCATCGACCTCGGCACCACCAACTCCTGCGTCGCGATCATGGAGGGCGGCAAGCCCAAGGTCATCGAGAACAGCGAGGGTGCCCGCACGACGCCCTCGATCGTCGCCTACACCGACAACGACGAGGTCCTCGTCGGCGCTCCGGCCAAGTGTTAGGCGGTGACCAATGCGAAGAACACCATCTTCGCCGTGAAGCGCCTCATCGGCCGCAAGTTCGAGGAGAAGGAGGTCCAGAAGGACATCCACCTCATGCCCTACAGGATCGTGAAGGCCGATAACGGCGATGCGTGGGTCGAGGTGCGCGGCAAGAAGATCGCGCCGCAGCAGGTCTCCGCGGAAGTGCTGCGCAAGATGAAGAAGACCGCCGAGGACTACCTCGGCGAGCCGGTCACCGAGGCCGTGATCACCGTGCCGGCGTACTTCAACGACTCCCAGCGCCAGGCCACCAAGGACGCGGGCCGCATCGCCGGCCTCGAGGTGAAGCGCATCATCAACGAGCCCACCGCGGCGGCGCTCGCCTTCGGCCTCGACAAGAAGGAAGGCGACCGCAAGATCGCGGTGTACGACCTGGGCGGCGGCACGTTCGACATCTCGATCATCGAGATCGCGGCGGTCGAGGGCGAGCACCAGTTCGAGGTGCTCTCCACCAACGGCGACACGTTCCTCGGCGGCGAGGACTTCGACCAGCGC
>JAICTR010000437.1 GCA_025936275.1 Burkholderiales bacterium | reverse complement strand
TGATGGCGCGCCGCTCCACCTGCGTCGATCCGTACGGCACGCAGATCACGATGCGCGGGCTGGGCCGGAACCACTGGTTGTCGTGGATCTTCTTGATGAAGTACTTGAGCATCTGCTCGGTGATCGTGAAGTCCGCGATCACCCCGTCCTTCATCGGCCGGATGGCGGTGATGTTCCCGGGCGTCCTGCCGAGCATCTGCTTCGCGGCGAGCCCCACGGCCTGGATCGTCTTCTTGCCGTTCGGCCCGCCTTCCTGGCGGATCGCGACCACCGAGGGCTCGTCCAACACGATGCCCTTGCCGCGCACGTAGATCAGCGTGTTGGCGGTGCCGAGGTCGATCGCGAGGTCCGTGGAAAAATACTTGGAAACGAAGGAAAACATCTTGATCCGTAAAGAGTTTCGACGTGCCGCGCACCGCGCCCGGAAGCGGGCCTCTATAATAGCCCGATTTCGCGGCGAATTAAGGATTTAGAGGGACTTTCTCATGCTGGAACGAGACCAGGTCGAGCGCATCGCGCGCCTCGCCCGCATCGAGGTGGGCGACGGCGAGGCCGCGGCCCTGCAACGGCAGCTGAACGCGATCCTCGGGCTCGTCGAGCGGCTGGTTTCCGTGGACACCGCGGGCATCGAGCCGATGTCGCATCCCGAGAGCGTCGCGCAGCGCCTGCGCGCCGACGAGGTGACCGAGCGCGATCGGCGCGACGATTACCAGGCCGCGGCGCCGCAGGTCGAGGACGGCCTCTTCCTGGTGCCCAAGGTCATCGAGTAGCGGGCGATCGCGATGCATCGAGCGTCCCTGGGAGAGCTCGCGCGCGAGCTCTCCGCGAAGCGCCTTTCCGCGGTGGAGCTCACGCGCGCATTCCTCGCGCGGATCGAGCGCCACGATCCGCGCCTCAACGCGTTCATCACCATCGATGCGGAAAAGAGCCTTGCTCAGGCGCGCGCGGCGGATGCGCGCATCGCCGCGGGCGACGCGGGGCCGCTCACCGGGATCCCGATAGCGCACAAGGATCTCTTCTGCACGCGCGGCTGGCGGACCACCTGCGGCTCACGCATGCTCGCCGACTGGATCGCGCCCTACGATGCGCATGTCGTCGAGCGCTTCGCGGCCGCGGGCGCGGTGATCCTCGGCAAGACCAACATGGACGAGTTCGCGATGGGCTCGTCGAACGAGACCTCGCACTTCGGCCCGGTGCGCAATCCGTGGGCGCTCGACGCGGTGCCGGGCGGAAGCTCCGGCGGATCCGCGGCGGCCGTCGCGGCGGGACTCGCGCCCGCGGCGACCGGCACCGACACCGGCGGCTCGATCCGGCAGCCCGCTTCGTTCACGGGCATCAGCGGCCTGCGGCCCACGTATGGGCGCGTCTCGCGCTACGGCATGGTGGCCTTCGCCTCGTCCCTCGACCAGGGCGGGCCGATGGCGCGCAGCGCGGCGGACCTGGCCGTGCTCCTCGACGCGATGGCGGGGTTCGATCCGCGCGATTCCACTTGCATGGAGCGCGCCAAGGACGATTACGTCGCGGCGCTCGGACGCGGTGCGAAGGGGTTGCGCCTCGGGTTGCCGCGCGAGTACTTCACCGCGGACCTCGCGAGCGACGTCGCGGCGCCGATCCTCGCGGCGATCGAGGCGCTGAAGAAACTGGGCGCGACGACGGTCGAGGTGAGCCTCCCCAACCAGCACCTCTCCGTTCCCGCCTACTACGTGATCGCGCCGGCGGAAGCCTCGTCGAACCTCGCGCGCTACGACGGCGTGCGCTACGGCCATCGCGCGAGCGAATACGCCGATCTCGACGACATGTACGCGAAGACGCGCGCGCAGGGCTTCGGCGCCGAGGCGAAGCGCCGCATCATGATCGGCACCTACGTGCTCTCGCACGGCTACTACGACGCGTACTATCGCCAGGCGCAGCGCGTGCGCCGGCACATCGCACGCGACTTCGCCGAGGCATTCGCGAAGTGCGACCTGATCGTGGGGCCCGCGGCGCCGTCGGTCGCCTATGACCTCGGCGCGAAGAAGGACGACCCGGTGCAGATGTACCTCGACGACCTCTACACCATCCCGATCAACCTCGCGGGATTGCCGGGCATGTCGATTCCCTGCGGCTTCGGCGCGAAGGGCCGACCCGTGGGCCTGCAGATCGTCGGCAACTACTGGGACGAGGCGCGCATGCTCGCCGCCGCGCACGCCTACCAGCAGGCCACCGACTGGCACACCCGTGTCCCTCCGGGGTTCGACTAAGGCGGGGAACGCAGATGAACGCAGATGAAGCGCAGATGAACGCAGATAAGGCCATGCAAGTGTTTCGTGCCGATTTTTCGCGCCGGGTCCATGTGCGGGAAACGACTCGTCCCCGGGGTTCATCCGCGTTCATCTGCGCTTCATCTGCGTTCATCTGCGTTTCAAGGATTTTCCCCCGCATCAGCCACGGCCAATGACCTGGGAAATCGTCATCGGTCTCGAGACCCACGCGCAATTGACGACCGCGTCGAAGATCTTCTCGGGCGCCTCGACCGCGTTCGGCGCGCCGGCGAACACGCAGGCGAGCGCGGTGGATCTCGCGCTGCC
>JAICTR010000323.1 GCA_025936275.1 Burkholderiales bacterium | reverse complement strand
CATCTGCGAGGCCTGCAGGTGCTGCGCCGCCTCGAACGAATGGCCGAACCAGGCATCGTTGCTGACGTTCACCAGCACCTGCGCGGCGGGGAGCGCATCGATCACTTCCTCGCCGAACATGTCCTCGTAGCAGATCGCCACGCCGAAGCGCACGCCGCCCGCGGTGAGCACCGCCTGCCCGTCACCGCCGCGCGAGAAATCGCTCATCGGGATATGCAGGATGTTCAGCACCCAGCCGAAGCCCGGCGGGATGAACTCGCCGAAGGGCACGAGGTGGCGCTTGCGGTACGACTCGCGGCGATCGCCCGTGATGCGCACCAGGCTGTTGTAGTAGTCGTAGGCGCCGTCGCGCACCTCGCGCTCCACGGTACCGAGGAGGATCTCCTTGCCGTCGCGGCGCGCTTCCTCCCGCAGGCTCTCCATGTAGTCGTCCGGCAGCTGGTCGAGGAACGCCGGGAGCGCGGTCTCCGGAAGGATCACCACGCCGGGCGGCGCTTCGGCCACCATGCGCCGGTAATCGAGCAGCACCTGCGTGCGTGTCTTCTCGAGCCACTTGATCTCCTGCGGGATGTTCCCCTGCAGCAGCGAGACGTGGACCGGCGCGCCGGCGGGCTCCGTCCATTGCGGCAGGCGCGCGAGCCCTCCGGCGATGAACACGAGGGCGAGGGCCGCGAGGAGATGCAAGCGGCGGCGCGAATGCGCTCGGCCCACTGCGAGCGCGGCCACGAGCGCGGCGGCGACGCACACCGCGAGCGAGACGCCGTAGGCGCCGAGCCACGGTGCGAAACCGGCCAGCGGGCTCGACGGCGCTTGCGACGTGCCGATGCCGAGCCAGGGAAAGCCGGTGAAGAGCGTGCCGCGCAGCCACTCGAAGCCGACGAACGCGGGCGCGGCGAGCATGGCGCGCGCGAGCGGCGAGGCCCCGCCCCAACGCACCGCGACCCAGCCCGCGAGCGCGGGAAAGAGTGCGAGGTAGGCGCAGAAAAGGAACGTCGCGAGCGCGGCGAGGATCGCCGGCATCCCGCCGAACTCGTAGAGGCTCACGAACACCCACGACACGCCCGCGAGGAAGTAACCGAGCCCGAACGCGTATCCCGAGAGCCACGCCTGGCGCGGCGAGCCGCTCGTCGCCCATACGCCGAAGAGCACGGCGAGGCATGCGATCGCGACGGGCCAGGCGTAGAACGGCGCGAAGGCGAAGACCGAGGCGGCGCCCGCGCCGAGCGGCAGCGCGAGCCCGAGCGCAAGGGCGCGCGCCGCCGGCCGCGCCGACGGCGTGGCGGATGCCGACGTCACTGCTGCGGCTCCTTCGGCTTCTCGACGAGGAGCGAATGGACCTTGCGGCTGTCGGCGCGCAGGACCTGGAAGGTGAAACCGTCGATGACGATGTTCTCGCCGCGCTTGGGCAGGCGCCCGAAGCGCCCCACGACGAGGCCGCCCACGGTGTCGTAATCCTCGTCGGAGAACTGCGTGCCGAAGCGCTCGTTGAAATCGGCGATCTCGGTCACCGCCTTCACCCGGTAGCGGCCGTTGCGATCGACGAGGATGTTGTCCTCGGTCTCGTCGAAGTCGTACTCGTCCTCGATGTCGCCCACGATCTGCTCGATCACGTCCTCGATGGTGACGAGGCCCGCGACGCCGCCGTACTCGTCGACGACGATCGCGATGTGGTTGCGGTTGGCGCGGAACTCCTTGAGCAGCACGTTGAGGCGCTTCGCCTCGGGCACGAACACCGCGGGACGCAGCATGTCGCGCACGTTGAACTCCTCCTCGGCGTAGAAACGCAGCAGGTCCTTCGCGAGGAGGATGCCGATCACGTTGTCGCGGTTGTCCTCGAACACCGGGAAGCGCGAGTGCGCGGTGTCGATCACGAACGGGATGAATTTGGCCGGGCTCTCGGCGACGTCGATCATGTCCATCTGCGAGCGCGGGATCATCACGTCGCGCACCTGCGTCTCCGAGACCTGCATCACGCCCTCGATCATCGCGAGCGCGTCCGCATCCAGCAGGTGGCGCTCGAAGGCGTGGTGCAGGAGCTCGATCAGCTGCTCGCGGTCCTCGGGCTCACGCAGGAGCAGCGACGACAGCCGCTCGAGCAGGCTCGGCTTGGCGGGCTCGTTCATCCGGTCGATGGGGAGTTGCGACGGCAATACTTTAATACGGATCGGGAAAACCGAGCTTCGCGAGGATCGCGCGCTCGCGCCGCTCCATGCGCCGGGCGTCCGCCTCGCGCTCGTGGTCGTAGCCCGCGAGGTGCAGCAGGCCGTGGAGCAGCAGGTGCGCGTGGTGGGCTTCGATGGCCTTTCCCTGCTCGCGCGCCTCGCGCGCCACCACCGGCGCGCAGATCACGAGGTCGCCCTTCACGCGCCCGCGCGGCGCCTCGTACGGAAAGCTCAGCACGTTGGTGGCGTAGTCCTTGTGGCGGTACTCGCGATTGAGGCGCCGGCCCTCGGCCTCGGCCACGTAGCGGACGGTGACTTCGGATCCTTTCGGCAGCACGGCCGACGCCCATGCGCGAAGCCGGCGGTCCGAGGGAATGTGCGACGCGCGCGAAGCACGCTGGATGGTCAGCATGGGTTCCCGATGACTCGGGAATGACAGGCTGCACCCAACGGAGCGCTCACGACCTCTTCGCGGTGCGCCGGTCGTAGGCGTCGACGATCGCCTGCACCAGCGGGTGGCGCACCACGTCCTCGGACTGGAACTGCGTCATCGCGATGCCGCGCACGCCGGCGAGCACCTCGCGCGCATCGACGAGACCCGAGGCCTGCCCCTTCGGCAGGTCGATCTGCGTGGCGTCGCCGGTCACCACCGCCTTCGAGCCGAAGCCGATGCGCGTGAGGAACATCTTCATCTGCTCGGGCGTCGTGTTCTGCGCCTCGTCGAGGATCACGAACGAGTGGTTCAACGTGCGCCCGCGCATGAAAGCGAGCGGGGCGATCTCGATCGCGCCGCGCTCGAAGCTGCGGTTCACGCGGTCGTAGCCCATGAGGTCGTAGAGCGCGTCGTAGAGCGGGCGCAGGTACGGGTCCACCTTGGCCGCGAGGTCGCCGGGAAGGAAGCCGAGCTTCTCGCCTGCCTCGACCGCGGGGCGGGTGAGCACGATCCGTTTCACCACGTCGCGCTCCAGCGCGTCGACCGCGGCCGCGACCGCGAGGAACGTCTTTCCCGTGCCCGCGGGACCCACGCAGAACGTGATGTCGCTGCTTCGCATCTGCTGCAGGTACTGCGCCTGGCGCGGCGTGCGCGCGGTGAGCTCGCTGCGGCGCGGGATCATGAGCGCCGGCGATTCGGTCTCGCGCGCGGGGCGTGGATGCGCGATCTCGACCAGGCCGAGCTGGATGTCCTCGACCTCGAGCTCGCGATCGGCGGCGGCGTAGAAACGGCGCAGGGCTTGCGCGGCCTGCGCGGCCTTCTCCCTGGGACCGGCGATGGTGAAGCGCTCGCCGCGGCGCGAGATGGTCACGTCGAGCGCGGTCTCGATCTGGCGCAGGTTCGCGTCGAGCGGGCCGCACAGCGCCGCGAGCCGCGCGTTGTCGACGGGCTTGAAGACGACTTCCTCGGAGGGGGTGCGGCGTCGTGTAGCCACAGGCTATTGTACGAAAAAGGGGTCAGGTTCATTTTTGAACCTGTCCCCCTTTCCCGGGAACTTGCACCGATCCCGCGAAAAAAAGGGGACAGGTTCAAAAATTAACCTGACCCCATTTTCTTTT
>JAICTR010000256.1 GCA_025936275.1 Burkholderiales bacterium | reverse complement strand
TCCATGCGCGGTTCAGCGCGGCAGGACCCAGATAATCGCGATTCCACTGCACGACGTCGCAGCTCGAATAACAGACGCCGCAGCCGATGCATTCGATCGCCGCATCGGCCTCGCGCCGGGCCTCGTTGCGCGGATCGACGATCGCGAACTCCTCGCGCCGCGTGCGCGTGGGCGAGAACTGGCCGCGCGCCCGGGCCCACTTGTCGAAGAACTCGCGCATGTCGGCGACCAGGTCCCGCACCACCGGCATGTTGGCGAGCGGCGCGAGCCGCAGGCTTCCCTCGCGAGCCACCTTGTCCACGTGCGTGCGGCAGGTCCAGCGCGGAACGCCGTTCACCGTCATCGCGCACGAGCCGCACATCCCGACGCGGCAGGCGAAGCGGTAGGCGAGCGAGGGATCGAGGAAGCGCTGGATGTGCGTCACCACATCGAGCACCGTCTGGCTCTCGCGGCGCGGGACCTCGAAGGCTTCATACCGCCCTTCGGCGGCGCCTCTCCAGACTTCGACCTTCAGTGTTTCCACGCTACGCTCTCATTCAACCTGAAACACGGAGACCACGGAGAGCACGGAGGACACGGAGAAAAGCGAGAGAGGCGTTCGAACGTGCATCATGCTGGCAACCGGGCGCATCGATGACATTTTGCCTTCCTCCGTGTCCTCCGTGCTCTCCGTGGTCTCCGTGTTTCCGTTTGATCGCAGCAGCCGTCAGGCGCTCTCGTAGAGGCGCGTAAGGACGAACTCGCGATGCCCCAGCGCCTCGGCGGCGGTGAGGCGCCCGTTGGCGGTGCGGAACATGCACTCGAGCAGCTGGTCGCCCGCCTGGTCGGGCGTCATCTCGCGGCGCAGGAGCCCAGAGACATCGACATCGATGTGCTCGCTCATCGTGCGCACGGTGCGGGGATTCGCGCAGAGCTTGATCACCGGGAGGATCGGGTTGCCGATGACGTTGCCCTGTCCGGTCGGGAAGAAGTGCACCGTGTAGCCGGCGGCGGCGACCAGCGTCACCATCTCCGCGGCGGCCGAGGAGGAATCCATGAACCACAGCCCCGGACCGGTGGGCGTCTCCGCCTTGTCGAGCACGCCGTCGACCATGCACTTGTGGCCGATCTTCTCGATGTTGCCGAGCGCCTTCTCCTCGATGGTGGTGAGGCCGCCCTCGATGTTGCCCTTGGTGGGCTGCGAATCGCGCAGGTCGCTCGTCTTGTGCGCCTCGACCACCTGCTGGTAGCGGTCGAACATGTACATGAATTTCTTGCGCACCTCGTCGTTCCTGCAGCGCGCCGCGACCAGGTGCTCGCCGCCGGTGAGCTCGGTGGTCTCGCCGAAGGCGAGGGTCACGCCGTGCGGATAGAGCTTGTCGAAGGCGTTGCCGACGGTGGGATTCGAGCCGCAGCCCGACGTGGTGTCCGACTCGCCGCACTTGGTGGAGATCCACAGGTCCTTCAGCGGACGCTCCTCGCGGCGCAGCTCGCTCGCCCACTGCACGAATTCCTTGGCCTTCTTCGAGGCGCGCATGATCGTGTCGTGGTCGCCGTGCTGCTCGATGCCGAACCAGGCGACCGGCTTGCCGGTCGCGGCGATGCCGTCGGCCACCTTCTTCGCCCAGCCCTCCTCGATGCAGATCACGACCACCGCCGCGACGTTGGGGTTGGAGCCCGCGCCGATCAGCGTGCGGAAGTGAAGCTCGAGGTCCGCGCCGAACTGCAGCCGCCCGTAGGGGTGCGGGATGGCGAGCGTGCCCTTGATGTTGTTCTCGACCGCCTGCGCGGCGGCGCAAGAGAGATCGTCCACCGGCAGGATGACGACGTGGTTGCGCACGCCCACGCGGCCGTTCTCGCGCTTGTAACCCCAGAAAGTGCTCTTCGCTAGATCCATGGCTTCCTCCGAACTACCAGCGCTTGGTGCGCAGGTTGTGCACGTGCGTATGCTCGCCCACCGCGATGGGCGCGATGGTCTTGCCGATGTCGACCCCGTACTTGATCACGGTGTCGCCGTTGCCGAGCGGCTTGATGGCGAGCTTGTGCCCGATGGGAATGTCGCTCTTCGACGCGATGTCGAGCGACTTGTCCTGGTTCATGATCCAGCCGTTGAGCTTCTGCCCGGCCTTCACGCCCTCCACCACGACGACGCCCACGGAGTCGTTCTCGTCGTGCACCACGAAATGGATCATCTTTCGCTCCGCAAAAAAACCCGAACCCCCATGCTAGGCGGCAGGGGCGGGGCCGGTCAACTAGATGAGTTGCATGATACCCCTTCCGTGGTATGTTGCCGCGCATGGCCACGCCCGCCCGCCGGCTCCTCGGCGCCCTCGCCGCATCCGACCGCCCGCTCTACGAGGAGGTCCGCGGGCGACTGATAGAGGGCATCTCGCAGGGCGCGTGGCAGCCCGGCGAGGCGCTGCCTTCGGAAGGCGAGCTCGCGCGCGCCTTCGGCGTCGCCGTGGGCACGCTGAGGAAGGCCGTCGACACGCTGGTCGCCGAGCAGGTGCTGGTGCGCCGCCAGGGCAAGGGCACGTTCGTCACCAGCCACGACGGGCGGCGGCTCATGTTCCACTTCTTCCACATCGTCGAGCGCGGCGGCGGCAAGGCGTACCCCGAGGTACGGCTCATCGACTTCCGGCGCGAGCGTGCGATGCCCGAGGAGGCCGCGGCGCTCGGCATCGCCCCCTCGGAGAAGCTGATCCGCGTACGCAATCTCCTCTCGCTCGGCGGCCGGCCGGCGATCCTGGACGACATCGCGATCCCCGCGCAGCTCTTCCCCGGCCTCACCGAGAAGATCTTTCGCGCGCGCGACAACACCATCTACCACCTCTACCAGAGCCGCTACGGCATCAACGTGCTGCGCACCGACGAGCGCCTGCGCGCGGTGCTCGCCTCGCGCGAGGTGGCGCCGCTGCTGCAGGTGGCGCCGGGCGCGCCGCTCCTCGAGATCCGCCGCGTCGCGCTCACCTTCCGCGACCGCCCGGTGGAGCTGCGCCTCTCGCGCGTCGATACCGCGCGCCACGATTACCACAACACGCTCGGCAAGGACGTCGCCGCCTGATGTCCGCGGCGCTGCTCGTGCTCCCCAACTTCGCGCTCATCGTGGTGGGCGTGGTGCTCGCGCGCGCGTTCGACTATGGGCGGGATCTCTGGGGAGGCCTCGAGCGGCTCGTGTACTTCGTGCTCTTCCCGGCGCTCCTCTTCCGCTCGCTCGCGACCGCGCGCCTCGATCTCGGCGCCGCGGGCGTGCTCGTCGCCTGTGCCATCGCGTTCACCGCGGCCGCCTTCGCGCTCTCGGTGCTCGCCGGTCCGGTGCTGCGACTCGACCGCAAGCTCCTCGCCGCGGGCTCGCAATGCGGCTACCGCTTCAACACCTACATCGGGCTCGCGGTCGCGGGAAGCCTCTACGGCACGCAGGGCGTGGCACTGGCGGCGCTGGTGCTGGGCTCGCTCATCCCGCTCGCGAACCTCGTCGCGGTGGCGATGCTCGCGCGCCACGGCGAGCGCGGCTTCCTCGAGGAGCTCACGCGCCATCCGCTGGTGCTCGCGTGCCTCGCCGGGTTCGCGTGGAACGCCGCGGGATGGACGATTCCCTCGTTCGCCGGGCAGACGCTGGCGCTCCTCGGGCAGGCCTCGCTTCCCATGGGCCTCCTCTGCGTGGGCGCGGCGATGCGCCTCGAGCGCGGCGGCTCCCGCGGCGAGATCGCGGCCCACGCCTGGTGGCTCGCGGTGAAGCTCGTCGCGGCGCCGGCGATCGCGTTCTTCCTCGCGCGGCATTGGGCACTGGGCGCGATGGAATCGCGCGTGCTGGTGCTGTGCGCCGCGCTCCCCACCGCGACCAACGCCTACATCCTCGCGGTGCGCATGACCGGCGACGGCCGCGCGGTCGCGACGCAAGTCACGGTGGGCACCGTGATCTCGATGGCGACGCTGCCCTTCTGGCTTTCGCTCTAGGGCCCGAGGAACGCGGTTCCCGCGCGACGGTCTTCGGGAAAGGAGGCGGCCATGGAATTCGACGACCAGAGGGCGAGCAGCAACGTGGAGGACCGCCGCGGCATGGGCGGCGTAGGAATCGGCGGACTCGGGCTGGGCGGAATCGCGATCCTCGTGATCGGCTACTTCCTCGGCGTCGATCCCTCGCAGCTGCTGGGGCTCGCGGAGCAGGTCTCGCAGCCCTCGCCGCAGGCCACGCAGGCGCGCGAGGGTCCGGTCACCGATCCGACCGGGCATTTCGTGGCTCAGGTGCTGGGCTCGACCGAGGACGTGTGGACCCAGGTCTTCGAGCAATCGGGCCGCACCTACGAGAAGCCGCACCTCGTGCTCTACGACGGCTCGACGCCCTCGGCGTGCGGCATGGGGCGCGCGGCGATGGGGCCGTTCTACTGCCCGCAGGATGAGCGTGTGTACCTGGACCTGTCGTTCTTTCGCGACCTGCGCACGCGCTTCCATGCGCCGGGCGATTTTCCGGAGGCGTACGTGATCGCCCATGAGATCGGGCACCACGTGCAGAACCAGCTCGGCATCTCGGACAAGGTCGAGCGACTGCGCGGCCGCGC
>JAICTR010000124.1 GCA_025936275.1 Burkholderiales bacterium | reverse complement strand
GGGCGACCAGCTCGACGTCGCGCACGACGAGATCGCGCTCGTCGTGCCGCTGGACGAAGCGGTGTTGCGCGTGGGCTCTGGGGAAGATCCGCGCGTCCGTGAAGCGCTTGCGGCACCGCGCGTCGCGATCCTGCCGTGCGGCGGTCATTCGATCGCGGTGGAGCGCGCGGGGGAGCTCCTCGTCGCGCGCTTCGATGCGGCGCGGTGGAGCGAAGGCCCGGGCACCGCGCCCGGGCACGCGCGCGAATTGCACGACGTGTTCGCGGGGGAGGACGGCTTCGTGCGCGGCATCGCGCACGTGATCGCGGCGCGGCTGCGCGAGCCCGGCCCGCGCGCGCCGAACTGGCTCGATCCCTTCGCCGAAGACCTTGCGCTGCACGTCGCGACGCGCCATGCGCGGCCGGCCGAGAGCGCGATCGGCGGCCTCGCGGCCCACCGCTTGCAGCGCGTGCTGGCCCTCATCGACGAGCGCCTTTCCGAGCCGATCCAGGTGCGCGAGCTCGCCGCGGCCGTGAACCTGAGCCCCTACCACTTCGCGCGCATGTTCAGGCAGTCGACCGGCCAGCCGCCGCACGTGTACATCACGTCGCTGCGCATGGACCGCGCGAAGCTGCTCCTCGCGCAATCGGCGCTGCCGCTCGCGCAGGTCGCGACGCGCGTCGGCTACCAGACGCAGGCGCACTTCACGGGCGTGTTCCATGCGCGCGTGGGCGCCACGCCGCGCGCCTACCGCATGCGGCGAAACGCGCGCTAGGTGTGCGTGCGCTGGAACCAGTACGCGCGCGTGTCGTGGCTCCACGCCGAGGAGATCGGCACCTTGGGCTCGGGCGCCATCATCTTGGCGAGCACCCAGCGGGCGCGCGCGCGCCGCGGCCACGTCGGAAAGAACTCGCGCGACAGTGCGCGCGCCTGGCGAAAGCTCTGCAGCTTCATGTGCGCGTCTCCTTTGTTGTGCGGCGATGGGCCGTTGGAGACATCATGGCGATCGGGCACGACACGATCTGTCGCCCCGTTGCTGAATCATCTATCGGACTTGTCCTTCAGGTAGCGCGCGGCGAGCTCCAGGTCGGAGACGAACTGCGCGTGCGCTTCCTCCTCGCCCGCGCGCCCCTTGAGGCGCAGCAGGTACGAAGGGTGGAAGGTGGGCACGAGGTCCGGAAAGCCTTCGCGGCGCTGAACCGTGCCGCGCTCCTGCGAGATGCGCAAGCGCGGCCCGAGGAGCGACTTCGCGGCGGTGGCGCCGAGGCACACCACCACCGCGGGCTGCACGGTCGCGATCTCGCGCTCGAGCCACTGGCGGCACGCATCGACCTCACGTTGCGCGGGCGTCTTGTGCAGGCGGCGCTTGCCGCGCGGCTCCCACTTGAAGTGCTTCACCGCATTCGTGACGTAGGTGTGCGCGCGCGGGATGCCGGCTTCCGCCAGCGCCTGGTCGAGGATGCGTCCCGCGGGTCCCACGAACGGATGGCCGGTGCGGTCCTCCTGGTCGCCGGGCTGCTCGCCCACCAGCATCACCTTCGCGCGCGCGTCCCCGTCGCCGAACACGGTCTGCGTCGCGTTCTCCCAGAGCGGGCAATCGCGGCAGCCGGCGGCTTCCTCGCGCAGGTGCTCGAGGCGCGCGGCGGGGTTGCCCGGCGGCTTCTTCATCGCGAAGTGAACTGCGTCACGGTTCGCCCGTCGTGCGGCGGTGACAACGGGCCGATCATCGGCCGCGCCGCGCCGGCCGTCGCCGCGGCTGGCCGGGCCCCCGGCGTTGCCCGAACATGGCATGGGGCCCTGAAAGGCCCCGCGAGGAGCCTCGAATGCGCCGCTCGCTTCTGTTCGCCGCCGCGTTGCTCGCGTGTTTCGCCGCACGCGGCGAGGGCATCGACTGGTCGGTGAAGCCGAAGGCGATCGCGAGCGAGGCGGCGACGCGCTCGCAGGCGCCGTTCTCCGCGGCGCGCGAGGGCTGGCCCGCATCGATCGCGCCGGGTGCCGCCGAGCCGCAACGCCTGCGTTCGGATTGCGCGAGCTCCGGCCATGCCGTGTGCTACGACGCAGCCGACGGGCGCATCGTCTATCGCCCGGCGCGCTCCCTCATGCCGAGGATCGGCGACCTCGCCCCCGAGGGCATCTCGTTGCGCAGGGATCGCATCCTCCTGCGATACAGCTTCTAGCCGGCCGCGAGCTTCGCCGCGGCGAGCGCCTTCGCCTGCTCGACGCGCGCCTGCGAAAGGCAGCGGGCGCGATCGTCGCCGCGCGCGACGCACTCGAGGCGCGCGAGCTCGAAGCGTGCGCGGGCATGCACATCCTGCGCCTGCGCCTGGGCCTGCACGGTGCCGTAATAGCGCGCGTCGAGGTCGGCGCGGGCGATGGTGTCTTCGGTGCGCGCGCGGGCGCGGCAAAGCGCGCGCGAATCCTGCGGCGCGGCGGCGCAGCGGGCGAGCGCGGCGCCCGTCGACCCGGCGAGCGCATCGAGCGCGCGGCCGTAATCGACCGGCGACATCAGCGTGGGCGGCGTGGTCATGGCGGCCTGCAAGCCGTAGCCCGCGGCGCCGAGGAACGCGGCGGCGGCGAGCCCCGCGGCGATGGACATCGTGTTCATCGAGCGAATCTTCCGGAAAGAATCGACGGGAGAATGCGAAGGGCCGATCCGCGGACCGGCCCCTCGGCTGCGAACCTGCGGGCGCCGCTCGCGCGGCGCGCCGCGGGTTTACTTCGCGGTGCCGCTCGTGCCGGTCGTGCTCGATCCCATGTCACCCGCCTTGGAGCGCGAGTGGCCGTTCGCCGAAGCGACGTTCTTGCGCAGCGACTTCGCCTCCGCGAGGGCCTTGTCCTCGTCCGCCTTCGCCTGCTTCTTGCACGCGGACTTCTCCTTGCCCTTCATGTCGTCGCACTTCTCCTTCGCGACGTCGTAGTTCGCCTTGGCCTTGGTCTCGGCGACCTTGTAGTCCGAAGACGCGTCGTTGCCCTTGCGCTTCGCGTCGAGCTCGGCCTTGGCGACCTTCTCGTCGCCCTTCGCCTGCTTCTCGCACACGTCCTTGGCGTTGCCGCTCATCGACTTGCACTGGGCTTTCGCCTGCTTGTAGTCGGCCTCGATCTTGTCCTTGTCGGCCTTGTACTCGTCGCGCGCGCCGGCGTCGGCCTTGTGCGTCGCCGTGCGATGCGTGGTGGTCGCGCTCGGCGCGGTGTTGTCGCCGGTCGCGGTGTTGGTCGTCTGGGCCGGGCAGAGGGCCGCTGTGCCGAGCAGGAAGGCCCCGGACAGGGCGGCGTAAAGAGCGTTCATTTTCATCCTTGTCTCTCCTTATGCGATTCCAGTCACTGGACCCACCGATCGCGCTCGTGACGAGTCCTCGATGCGGTCCCAATTCATGGCGTCACCTGGGTTATGGGAAATGCTTCGCCCCGAGGCATGCGCCACGGAGCTACCGAAATGATCGGTTCGGGGCGGCGCCGGTTCTGTCGGCGCAGGCCCATTGCGCAAGAGAATTGCGCTGATACGGCCGTCGGAACTTTCCTACACCGGCGCGGGACTCACCCATCGAGCTCCGCTTTTCTGGAGCGTCCCGCCTCATCGCGGTATCCTTTAGTGTTCATCCCGGAGGAAAACACCATGGCAACCCAAACCGCTCCGTTCCAGCTCCCGCCGCTTCCGTGGCCGGAGAACGCGCTCGACCCCGTCATTTCCGCCAACACGCTGAGCTTCCACTACGGCAAGCACCATCGCGCGTACGTGAACAAGCTGAACGAGCTCGTGCAGGGCACGCGCTTCGCCGACATGACGCTCGAGCAGATCGTGAAGGAAAGCGCCGGCAAGGATCAGAAGGTGTTCAACAACGCCGCGCAGGCGTGGAACCACACCTTCTTCTGGAATTGCCTGCGCAAGGAAGGCGGCAAGCCCTCGGGCGCGCTCGCCTCGCGCATCGACGCGGATTGCGGCGGCTACGACGCCTTCAAGCAGAAGTTCGCCGACGCGGCCGTGAACTGCTTCGGCAGCGGGTGGGCCTGGCTCGTGGAGAAGGACGGCAAGCTCGACATCGTCGCCACCTCCAACGCGGGCACCCCGATCGCGCAGGGCCAGACGCCGCTCCTCACGCTCGACGTCTGGGAGCACGCCTACTATCTCGACTACCAGAACCGCCGGCCCGATTACGCCGCGGCGGTGATCGACAAGCTGCTCAACTGGGACTTCGCCGCGGAGCAGCTCGAGAAAGCGAAGCAGCGCAAGGCCGCGTGAGTACACCGGGGACAGACCACTTGTCCCCCAAGCAGGACAGCAGCGCGCCGGTGCTGGGTCGTTGTTACCCCCGGGACAAGTGGTCTGTCCCCGATTCTTCCCGCCGCGCCATGGCGGGCTGGCTCTTCGCGTGCTGCGCGATGGTGTTCGCGATGGTGGTCGTGGGCGGCATCACGCGGCTCACGCACTCCGGCCTTTCGATCGTCGAGTGGCAGCCGCTGGTGGGCACGATCCCGCCGCTCACCGACGCGCAGTGGCAGGAGACCTTCGCCAGGTACCAGCAAAGCCCGGAGTTCCGCCTGCGCAACTTCGACATGACGCTCGCGGGGTTCAAGGGCATCTTCTGGTGGGAGTACTTCCACCGCCTGCTCGGGCGCACCATCGGCGTGGTCTTCTTCGTGCCGTTCGTGTGGTTCCTCGCGCGCGGGGCGATCGCGCGGCCCATCGCCTGGCGGCTCGCGGGCATCTTCGTGCTCGGCGGGCTGCAGGGTGCGCTCGGCTGGTTCATGGTGAAGAGCGGCCTGGTGGACGATCCGCGCGTGAGCTCGATCCGGCTCGCCGCGCACCTCGGCACCGCGCTCCTCATCTACGCGGCGATGCTGTGGCTCGCGCTGGGCCTCGCGGTCGGCATGGAGCGCCGCCCGCGCCAGCCCGCCGCACGCCACGCCGGCGCGCTGGCCACGCTGGTCTTCCTCATGGCGCTCACCGGCGCGCTGGTGGCGGGCATCCATGCCGGATACGCATACAACACGTACCCGCTCATGAACGGGCACTGGGTGCCGCCGGAGATCCTCGAGCTCTCGCCGCGGTGGAAGAACTTCATCTTCAACATGGCGACGGTGCAGTTCAACCACCGCGTTCTGGCGCTCGTGATCGCGGTTACCGCGTTGACGCTCGTGTGGCGCGTGCTGCGCGATCCGCGAGCGCGGCGCCGCGAGCGCGCCTGGTCCTGGGCGCTCCTCGCCGCGATCGCGGTGCAGCTCACGCTCGGCATCTCGACATTGCTGCTGCGCGTTCCCGTGCCGCTCGCGGCGCTCCACCAGGCGGGCGCGGTGGCGCTCTTCACCTGCACGCTCGGTTTATTCCACTCGCTCACCCGCGAATCGCGATTACACACGTAATCGCCTGCGCCGCCCCGATGTGACGTGGTTCACGCGGGCGGTACGCGTGCGGCCCCGATAATCGCCGCATAACAAGAGAGCGAAAGCGGGAAGCCATGGACACAGGGGTACGAATCGAGACCGCGGCCAGCAAGCAGCTGGTGCGCATGCGGCGATTTTATCTCGCCGCGGGAGCGTACGCGGCCTGCCTGCCGGTGCTGATCGCGGCGCACTACGTGGGGCTCGTGCCGCTCGCACCGATGCTGCGCCTCGCGATCCTGATGGTGGGCGCGAACCTCGCCTTCTTCGCGATCTTTCGCAGCGGCGTGAACCAGCGCGCCCCCGACCCGAGCCTCACCTGGCCGCAGGTCCTGGTCGCGATCGCGATCCTCATGTACGGCGTCTACTACTTCGACCGCGAGCGCGGCCTGGCACTCATGCTGTGCCTGGTGGTGCTCTCCTTCGGCGCGTTCCGCTTCAGCACGCGCGAGTTCTTCACCGCCGCGGGCGTGGTGCTCGCCGGCTACCTGGTGGTGATCAACGTGCTCATGTGGGCGCGGCCCACCACGGTCAACGTGCCGATCGAGGCCTATCGCTGGCTCACGCTCGCGCTCGTGCTGCCGTGCTTCGCGATGGTGGGCGGTCGCATCAGCGAGCTGCGCCGGCGCCTGCGCCGCAGCAACGAGGAGCTCAACTCGGCGCTGCGGATGATCCAGAAGATGGCGACGCACGACGCGCTCACGGGCCTGCCCAACCGCGCGCTCTTCAACGAGGCGCTGGTGCACGCGATCGGCCAGGCGCAGCGCCACCGCCGCTCGCTCGCGCTCTTCTTCCTCGACATCGACCGCTTCAAGAACATCAACGACACGCTGGGACACCCCGTCGGCGACCGCGTGCTGCAGGAAGTCGGGCAGCGCATCACCGTCGCGGTGCGCGCGAGCGACATGGTGGCGCGCCTGGGCGGCGACGAGTTCGTGCTGCTGGTGGAGGACTTCGCGGAGACGCCGGACCTGGGCGACATCGCGGCGAAGATCCTCGGCGCCTTCGGCCCGTCGTTCCACGTCGACGGCCAGGAGCTGGCGCTTTCCGCGAGCATCGGCATCTGCACGTTTCCCGACGACGGCAGCGACGCGCAGACGCTGCTCTCCAACGCCGACATCGCGATGTACCGCGCGAAGGAGCAGGGCCGCAACCGCCACTGCTTCTACGCGGCGGAGCTCAACAAGCTTTCGCAGGAGCGCCTGGCGCTGGAAGCCGCGCTCAAGCACGCCCTGCAGCGCGACGAGATCGAGATCCACTACCAGCCCAAGATCGAGTTCGGCGGCGGCCGGGTGACCGGCGTCGAGGCGCTGATCCGCTGGCGCCATCCGCACCTCGGGCTGCTGCTTCCGGACCGTTTCGTGCCGCTCGCGGAGGAGACCGGGCTCATCGTGCCGATCGGCTACTGGACGCTGCGCCGCGTGTGCGAGCGCGTGTGCAAGTGGAAGGAGCAGGGCATCTCCCTCTCGGTGGCGGTGAACCTCTCGGCGAGCCAGTTCCACCAGCCCGAGCTGGTGAAGGAGCTCGCGGCGATCCTCTGGTCCACGGGCGCGCCGGCGCAGGCGCTCGAGCTCGAGATCACCGAGACCATGGTGATGAAGGATCCGGATCGCGCGGTGGCCGTGATGGAGCAGCTGCGCGCGATGGGCGTGCGCCTCTCGATCGACGACTTCGGCACCGGCCATTCCTCGCTCGGCTACCTCAAGCGCTTCCCGATCGACCGCCTCAAGGTGGACCGCAGCTTCGTGCGCGAGCTGCCGCACAACGGCGACGACGCGGCGATCACGGGCGCGGTGATCGCGCTCGCGCACAGCCTCAAGATGACGGTGGTCGCCGAGGGGGTCGAGGACCAGCAGCAGTTCGACCTGCTGCGCGACCAGGGCTGCGACGAGTTCCAGGGCTACTACTGCCGCCCGCCGCTGCCCGAGGCGGAGCTGATGCGCTTCCTCAACGAGGAGCGCGGGCTCTTCGCGCGCGGCGCGCGCAAGGCGGAGCGCGCCTGCGGTTGATTCTTGCTTGCCGTGCGGGAGTTAAAGCGGAGGACGCAGATATCCGCCGATGAACCCCTTCCCGCAGATGAACGCAGATGACCCCCTCTTCGCCGCTGCGATTACGGCGAAAGAGAAGAACTATTCAATCATTCGGGTCCTGCGGCGTTCATCGGCGTTTATCGGCGGATTCAAAGCCTTTCGCCCGCATCACTCCCAATCTGATTCGCCTCGATCGCAGCAGCGCAAAATGGGGTCTTCGTCTTACATCTGCGGGACGGGGGTCATCGGCGTTCATCGGCGTT
>JAICTR010000358.1 GCA_025936275.1 Burkholderiales bacterium | reverse complement strand
GAACGGCTCGTCGCGGCCGGCCTCTTCGCACGGCGCGGGGCGGACACCCCATGAGCGCGGCATCGTCCTCGCGGCGCCGGACGAGCGCCGACTGGACGCGCCGCCCCGAGCGCGGCAGCGCGTTCCTCATCCGCTTCATCGTCTGGTTCGCGCGCCGCGCGGGGCGCGGACCGGCGCGCGTGCTGCTGCGCATCGCGGCGGCGTACGTCTTCGCGACGGGCGGCGCGGCGCGCCGCGCCTCGCGCGAGTCCCTGCGCCGCGCGCTGGGGCGCGAGCCCACGCTCGCCGAGCGCTTCGGCCTGCTCTTCGCGTTCGCCTCCACGGTGCTCGACCGCGTGTACTTCGTCGAGGGCCGCTTCGACCTCTTCGACATCGCGATCCACGGCGCGGAGCTCTTCGACGAGCGCGGCGCGGTGCTGATGGGCGGGCACCTTGGCAGCTTCGAGGCGCTGCACGCCTGCGGCCACGCGCGGCGCACGATCGCGATGGCGATGTACGAGGACAACGCCCACAAGGTGCAGTCCGCGCTCGCCGCGATCGCGCCGGAGATGCAGAAGGACATCGTGCCGTTGGGGCGCATCGATTCCATGCTGCGCCTCGAGGAGCGCCTCGCTTCCGGCGCCCTGGTGGGCGTGCTCGCCGACCGCACGCTGGGCGAGGAGGCGGTGCTCGACCTGCCGTTCCTCGGCGCGCTTGCGCCCTTCCCCACCGGCCCGATGCGCATGGCGGCCGCATTGCGCGCGCGCGTGCTCTTCATGGCAGGGCTGTATCGCGGCGGCAATCGCTACGAGATCCGCTTCGAGCCGCTCGCCGACTTCACCGCGCTCGGCGACGTGTCGCGCGCGGAGCGCGAGTCGCGCGTGAACGAGGCGGTGGCGCGCTACGCCGCCTGCCTCGAGCGCCATTGCCGCCTCGCGCCCGACAACTTCTTCAACTTCCACCGCTTCTGGCGATGAACGGCCGGTTCCACGCGCGCGCCGCTTCGTCCGGCGCGTGCCGGGGGATCACGAGCCCACGACGCTGAGCGCCTTGCCGCTGTGGTGCAGGATCGCCGGCTCGCCCGGATGGTGGTCGTGCTGCCGCACGTCGTACATCGTGTTCTCGGCGGTGGTGCCGAGCTTGTGCACGCCGACGACGGTGCCGTGGCCGATCGCGCTGCGATAGTGCCACGTGACGCGCGTGCCGGCGGGAAGGGTTTTGAAGGGTTTCTCGGTGGTTGCCATGCTTTGCTCCTGGATCGTCGCGATCCGGGCCTCGCGAGCCTCGCGCAAGCCCGAGGATCGATGGGTCGAGCACCGCCTGGGGTGGTCTCCCGTTTGATGAGACCGTCGAGCGAGCGAAACGATCCGTGCCTCGCAAAATGCGCGGTCGATCGCCGGCGCGAGCAGATCGCCCCGTCAGAGATCGACGATCACGTCGCTTCGCGGGCGCGAGCAGCAGATCAGCACGTTTCCATCGGCCGGGGGCTCGAGCGGATCGGGCCGGTATTCGATCGCGCCGGCGATGAGCCCGCTCTCGCAGAGATGGCACACGCCGGTGCGGCACGACCATCGCACCGGCACATCGCAGGCTTCGGCGAGCTCCAGCAGGCTCCCGTGCCGGGAATCCCAGCGGACCGAGAGGTTGCTGCGCGCGAACGCTACGAGCGGCCCGCTTCCCGCGGGCCCGGCCGGCGGGTGCACGGGCCGGCGATGCCGATCGACGATGCCGGGCGTGAGCGATTCCCCCGAGCCGAACGTCTCGGTGCGAACGCGCGGCCCGGGAACGCCGCGGGCGGAAAGAGCGGCGCGCAGCGCCTGCATGAACGGCGCCGGGCCGCAGAGATAGAAGTCGGCATCGCGCGGGATCGGCAACGCATCGAGGCTCGCGGCCGTCATGCGGCCGGCGACGTCGAAGTCGGCGCCGAGCCGGTCGCCGGCGCCGGGCTTGCTGTACCAGATGCGGCTGCGCGCCCGAGGCAGCCCGCGAAGCAATGCGCGCGACTCGGCGGCGAACGGGTGGTGAGTGCCGTCGCGCGCGCCGAAGAGCCACCAGATGTCGCGCGTCGAGGCCTCGGCGGCCAATGCGTGGAGCATCGCCAGCATCGGCGTCGCGCCGATGCCCGCGCTCGCGAGCACCAGGGCCCGTTCGCCCGGCTCCAGCGTGAAGCGGCCGCGTGGCGCGCTCACCTCGAGCGTGCCGCCCACCTGGAGCTCGCGATCGATGTAAGCCCCGGCCGCGCCGCCGGCCTCGCATTTGACGCTCACCCGATATCGCGCCGGGTCCGGCGCACCGGACAACGAGTAGCTGCGGACGAGCGCCGGCGCTGGCGGATTCGCTTGCATCCGCACCACCACGAACTGGCCGGCCCGCGGCAAGGCGAGCGGCCCCGCGTCGGCCGCTTCGAGGCCGAGCGAGATCACGTCGGCGCTTTCGCGCACTTTAGAGGCCACGCGCACGCGCCGGAAACCGCGCCAGGCCGGCGCGCAGAGCGACAAGTCCGCGGGCGCGAGGCCGCGATTGCCGCCCGCGGCATCCGCATCGGAGCGCTGGTCGACGAGCGCCTGGAAGGAGGCCTTCCATCCGGGGCTCAAGGCCGGAATGCGCAGCGCCCGCTGCAGCTCTTCGCGTCGATGGCCGGGGAGGTAGAGCAGCGCGTCGGCTTCGGCGACGCTCATCCGCTCGACGCCGCTCGCCACCTTCACGATCGCCGCGCCCGCCTCGACCTCGCCTTCCTCGATCACGCGCAGGTAGAAGCCGGGCCTGCGATGCGACACCAGCAATGCCGCCATGCGCGGCTCGTTCATGCGGATGCCGACCCGGTAGCAGGTGACGCGCGGCTGCGTGACCTCGAAGAGGGCGCTCGCGATCGCGTACCGATCCCCGATGCAGACTTCGTCGTCCGCGAGCCCCTCGACGGTGAAGTTCTCGCCGAACTGGCCGTAGGTGAAGTCCTCGCGGCCCAGCACGCGCTTCCAGTAGCGATACGAATCGATCTGGTAGACGAGGACCGCGCGCTGTTCTCCGCCATGCCCGGCGAGGTCGCCCTGCCCGTCGCCGTCGATGTTGAGGCGGCGCACCTGGCGCGGGCCCGCGACGGCGCGCTTCCAGACCGCCGTATGGACCGTTTCTCCATGCCAATCGATGTCGGCCGGAAGGCCGACGTTGACCGACAACAACCGGCCGCAAGGCGTTTGCGTCATGGCGATCGAAGGGCGGCTGCGATGCCGCGATCACCGAAGGCTACCGTCTCCGCCGATCGAAGGCCACCGCGGGCTTACGTTATCCTGCTCTTACCCCTCCCGTCCGAACGCCGCATTTGCGCCGCTTTC
>JAICTR010000456.1 GCA_025936275.1 Burkholderiales bacterium | reverse complement strand
CGCGTGGGGCACGTTCATCGCGCTGATCCTCACGCTCATCGCTTCGGTGCTGGGCGCGGCCGTCGGACGGAGACGCCATCCGGCTGCGATCGACTAAAGCGGAAAACGCAGATGAACGCAGATAAACGCGGATAAGGTAACGACGAGTTATCCCGCCCTCATCGCCGTAATCGCAGCAGCGAGAAGGGGGTCATCTGCGTTCATCGGCGTGAAGGGGTTCATCGGCGTTCATCGGCGTTCTTCGCCTTAACCCCGCACGGCAAGCAAAGCGTCACATATTCCGGAAGAGCGCCATGTAGGGAATGCTTACGGCGAGGGTCTCGGGACGGTTGCGCAGGCGCAGCGTCCCGCGGCCCGTCTCGTCGCGGGTGATGCCGGCGATGGCGCGCATGTTGACGATCGTCGAGCGGTGCACCTGCTTGAAGACGGCGGGATCGAGCGCGGCGAGGAGCTCGCGGATGGGCTTGCGGATCAGCGCCTCGCCCTCGGGCGTCATCACCACGGTGTACTTGTCCTCGGCCTTGAAGTAGGCGACGTCCTCGACCAGGACGAGGCGCGTCTCCTTGCCCACGCTCGCCGTGATCCATTGCAGCGGCTCGCCGCGTCCTTCCGCAGGCAGTCCCGCGCGCAGCTTCTCCACCAGCGCGGCGAGCTCGGCCGATCCGGCGTCCTTCGCCCCCAGGCGCGACTTCACGCGCTTCACGGTGCCGGCGAGGCGCGCGGGATCGATGGGCTTCATCAAGTAATCGATCGCGCCGCGCTCGAACGCATCGATCGCGTACTGGTTGTAGGCGGTGACGAACACGACTTGCGTCGCGGGGCTCGCCTGCGCCGCGGCCGCGGCGACCTCGAGCCCGGTGAGGCCCGGCATGCGGATGTCGAGGAAGGCGACATCGGGCTTGCGCGCGGCGATCGCCTCGAGCGCGCTGCCGCCGTCTTCGCACGCGGCGGCGATCTCGAGGTCCGGCCACGCTTCCCGCAAGCGCGCGACGAGCTCCTCGCGCAGCAGCGCCTCGTCCTCGGCGACGACCGCGCTAGGCACGGGCCTCCTCCGCGGGACCGGCGAGCGGCACGGTGAGCGTGGCCGCGACGCCCTTCGGGAAGTTCGCGACGATGGAGAGCGAGGCCGCGCCGCCATAGGCGAGGCGCAGGCGCTCGCGCACGTTGCGAAGCCCGATGCCCGTGCCGCCGCCGTCCTCGCTGAAGCCGCGGCCGTCGTCGGCGACGGTGACCGAGGCCTTGTCGCCGGCGACGCGCGCCGAGATCCACACGTTGCCGCCTTCGGCGAGCGGCTCCAGGCCATGCTTGATGGCGTTCTCGGCGAGCGTCTGCAGCATCATCGGCGGCAGCGGCACCGTCTTCAGCGCGTCGGGCAGCTGCACCTGCAGCGCGAGGCGCTCGCCCATGCGGATCTTCATGATCTCGAGGTAGGCCCGCGCGCGCTCCACCTCGTCGCCCAGCGTGGAGAGCGAGGCCTCGGTGCGCGGCAGCGAGTGGCGCAGGTAGGAGATGAGGTTGCCGAGCATGCGGTCGGCCTTCGCCGGGTCGCTCCTCGTGAGAAGCTGCGCGCTCGCGAGCGTGTTGTAGAGGAAGTGCGGCTCGACCTGCGCGTGCAGCAACGAGAGCTTCGCCACCGTGAGCTCCTTTTCGGTCGCGGTCTCCCGCGCGCGCGTCTCCTCCGCGGTGCGGCGCTCCGAGATGCGGCGCGAGATCGCGCGCGTAACCGCCTGCATGTTCTCGAGGTTGGTGCCGTGGTCCACCAGGAACCAGTCGCGCCACGGGCCGCGGTCGGGCTCGCAGACCAGCGTCACGCTCGCGGCCGCGCCGGTGGGGGCGACCATCGCGTGCACGAGGTTCGTGCGCCGCTTGGGGCTCTTGCGCGTCGTGTCGGCGTAGGGATCGGGGCGGCGCACGCGCGCGTGGACTTGCAGGCTATCGCGCACGCTTTCCACCGACTCGACGTTCGGCAGCTCGCGCACCGCCGCATCGACGAGCGTGAATGCTTCCTCGGCGGGAAAGGGGATTTCGACCAGCGTGCGGTGGCGGTTGGCGAAGGCAGCGGCGTCCGCGCGATCGGTGATGAGGCGGACGCGGCGCACGTGCGAGAAGGACCCGATCACCACGCCGACCATGATGAAGAGCGAGGCGAGCAGGAACACCCACGCCGGGGCGTCGAGCACGCCCGCCCACATCACCAGGCCGAAGACCAGGAGCAGGATCCAGGCGACGATGCGCCGCGACATGAAGAGCAGGGAGCTCATGGCGCGAAGGATAGCAAGCGGCCGGCGCGGCCCGGCGGCCATGCGACGAAAGCGGG
>JAICTR010000387.1 GCA_025936275.1 Burkholderiales bacterium | reverse complement strand
GGTGTCGTTGTTCTCGGGCTTCACGCCGAGCTTCTTCGCGAGCGCGACCGCCTGCTTGTTCACGCCCGAGTGGTCCGTGACCATCTGCTTGCCGAACGCCTTCACTTCCTTGCTGTGGGCCTTCTTCTCCGCGAGCTTGCCCGCGTCGATGTCCACCTGGTTGGCCGTGACGACGATGTGTGCGATCTGCGCGTCGTTCGGTCCGCCCTGCGCGAAGGCCGCGCCGATGAGGGAAGAGAACGCCGCCGCGAGGACGATGCGGAAGAGCTTCATTTTTTGGATCTCCGATGTTGTGGGGTGGCCGCGGCCGGAACCGGCCTTGGGTGCCCATTGGATGAAGGTGGCCGACGTGGCGTTCCGGCCGCGGCGGATGGCTTGGCGCAAGCCGAGCCTCAGGTTGCCGAAGGGCCCGCGGCGCAGGCTTCCAGGACTTTTCGCAGGGATGCGCCGCTTTGTACGCCCGCCCGGCGACCCCTCGATTCCCCATCCTACGGCAAGCGGCCGGTCAGGAGGCTGTCAGTTCGTAGACAGTGTGGTGCCAGTTACTAGACAACGCCTCGGTGGCTTCACGACACGATTCCCTCAGTTTCCAGCAGCGAATCATCCAGTTACACCTCAGCCTCCCTTCAGTCACGCGATACCCCCAAAGCCTAGCCTGAGAGCTAGGAGGGGGCGGCGAGCGAGCGGCGCCCCGGTTCGAGAAAAAACCGCAGCTTTCGAAGGGGCAACGGGATGGATGCATCGGCAGTCACCGGCATGTCGGGAGCGGCGGTCGCGCTCCTGCAGATCATGCTCATCAACGTGGTGCTGAGCGGCGACAACGCGGTGGTGATCGCGCTCGCCTGCCGCCGCCTCACGCCGCGCCACCAGAAGATCGCCTTCATCTGGGGCAGCGTGGGCGTGGTCGTGCTGATGGTGGCCCTCACCGGCATCGTCTCGTACCTGCTCTCGCTTCCCTACATCGAGATGGCCGGAAGCGCGATGCTGGTCTGGATCGGCGTGAAGCTCCTCATGGGCGAGGACGAGGCCGGCGACGGCAAGGTCGAGCAGAAGTCGACGCTCGGCGCGGCGATCCGCACCATCATCATCGCCGACATGATCATGAGCCTGGACAACGTGCTCGCCATGGCGGGCGCGGCGCACGGGCACCTCTGGATGCTGATCGTCGGCCTCTTCATCACGGTGCCGGTGATCCTCTTCGGCAGCGCGCTCCTCATGAAGCTCATGGAGCGCTTCCCCGTGCTCGTGATGGTCGGCGCGGCGCTCATTGGCTGGGTCGCGGGCGAGATGGTGGTCTCCGACCCGGCGATCAAGCAGTGGGTCGACGTGAACGCGGCGATCCTGCATTCGATCTCGCCGATCTTCGGCGCGGCCTTCGTGATCGCGACCGGCAAGATCCTCGAGCGCGTCAACTCCCGGCGCCGCGAGACGGCCGCCGCCGCTTCCTGATCCGGACGCCGAGCATGACCGTGGAAGTCGCGCCCGCCCACGTCGCGCTTTTCCCCGCGGCGGTGCGCAACGTCCTCGTGGTCGTGAACCGACTGCAGGACTTCAATTCCATCGCGTCGATGCTTGCGCGCCTGCACGCCACCGAGGAAGTCCGCATCCATCTCCTCGCCGTCGAGCCGCCGCCCACGGGCCACGCGATGCAGTTCCTCAGGGGCATCGACGTGAAGAAGATCCTGCGCGAGGACGGCATCAAGCGCCTGCGCCCGTTGATGGAGCGGCTCGATCGGGCGGACATTCCCTATCGCCATGAAGTCGAGGTCGGTCGATGGGAGGAAACCGTCACGCGCTTCGCGCAGGAGCGCTGCTGCAAGAGCATCGTGATGGGCGAGCACAACGCGCGCCGGCTCGCAAGCCTGCTCCTCCGCCACGACGCCTGGCGCATCCGCACGCGGCTCGTGAAGCTCGGCTTCGCCTGCGAGTTGCTCTAGCCCATACGGGCGATCACCGCGTCATCCGGCCCCGCGAGGGGGGTATCATGCGGCGGGATGACAGCTACGATACCTTCCCAGTCCGAGCGCTGCCGCGTCCTCGTCGTCGACGACAATGAGGACGCCGCCATGAGCCTCGCGATGATGCTCGACGTCATGGGCTACGAGGTGCGCACCGCGCACGATGGGCTCGAGGCGGTGCGCGCCGCCGACGAGTTCCAGCCCGAGGCCGCGCTCCTCGACATCGGGCTTCCGCATTTGTCGGGCTACGACGTCGCGCGCCACATCCGCGGCAATCGCGGCAAGGAGGTGCTCCTCGTCGCGATCACCGGCTGGGGCACCGCCGAGGACGTCAAGCGCTCGCATGAAGCCGGCTTCGACCACCACTTCACCAAGCCTGCGGACCCGGAGCGGCTGAAGACGATCCTCCTCGAGGAGTGCCCGCCGGCCACCGCACCGCGCGGCTAGCAGCGCCGGCCTCAGTTCTGCCGCTCGGGGCTCATGTCGAAGCGCGTCCACATGCGCGCGAGCAGCTCCGCGATCACGAGATGGCAGCCATGCGGGCATTCGATCGGCGTGCCGATATGCCAGTTCGCCGAGACGTCGTCGGGCGAGGGCCGCCAATACGGGATCGGCACGCGGCAGGCACGGCACGCGGCCGGCCGGAGCTTCTTGAACTCCGCGTCGAGGAGCGTGTAGAGCTCCGCGGCGCTCACGGTGGTTCGGGTCGTCACGATCTACGCTTCGAGCGCGGCGCGCCGATCTCGTTCCCGGGAAGCGCTCGCGCGATCGCCGCGTCGCTCTGATAGCATCGAAGGGGTGATGCGCGCCCTCTCGCTCCTCGTCCTGCTGCTCGCGGCCGCGGTTGCGCGCGCGGCGCCGCCCGATTCGGTCTTCCTCGAGGATCTCACCTCCACCGAGGTCCGTGCGGCCACGCAATCGGGCAAGACCACGATCCTCATCCCCATCGGCGGTACCGAGCAGAGCGGCCCGCACATCGCGCTCGGCAAGCACGATGCACGCGCTCGCTGGTTCGCCGAGGCGATCGCGCGAAAGCTCGGCAACGCGCTGGTC
>JAICTR010000115.1 GCA_025936275.1 Burkholderiales bacterium | reverse complement strand
GCGATCTGCGTCGATGCGCTGGGCGCGGATCGCGTGCGTGCGGTGATGATGCCTTCCGACTACACGGCGGGGATGAGCATCGAGGACGCGCGCGAGATGGCGCGCATCCAGGGCGTGCAGTACCACGAGATCGCGATCAAGCCGATGTTCGACGCGTTCCGCACGGCGCTCGCCCCGGCCTTCGCCGGCCTTCCCGAGGACACCACGGAAGAGAACCTGCAGGCGCGGATCCGCGGCTCCCTCCTCATGGCGTTCTCCAACAAGCTCGGCGCCATCGTCGTCACCACGGGCAACAAGAGCGAGATGGCGACCGGCTACGCCACGCTCTACGGCGACATGGCGGGCGGCTTCGCGGTGATCAAGGACATCGTGAAGACGCTCGTCTATCGCCTCTCCAACTGGCGCAACTCCAAGGGCCGCGTGATCCCGCAGCGAGTGATCGACCGGCCGCCCTCCGCGGAGCTGCGGCCGGACCAGACCGACCAGGACAGCCTTCCGCCCTACGAGGTGCTCGATGCCGTGGTGGAGCGCTACATGGAGCGCGACATGTCGCCCGAGCAGATCGCGGGCATGGGCTACGACATGCAGGCGGTGCGCCAGGTGGTGCGCCTCATCCAGTTGAACGAGTACAAGCGCCGCCAGGCGCCGCCGGGAATCCGCATCACGCCGCGCGCGTTTGGCAAGGATTGGCGCTATCCGATAACATCGGGCTTCCGCCCGTACGCCGCGAACCGCGACGCGCCATGAAAAAAATCGAAGCGATCGTGAAGCCGTTCAAGCTCGACGAGGTGCGCGAGGCGCTCTCGGAGATCGGCGTGTCGGGCCTCACGGTGACCGAGGTGAAGGGCTTCGGCCGCCAGAAGGGCCACACCGAGCTCTACCGCGGCGCGGAATACGTGGTCGATTTCCTGCCCAAGGTGAAGGTCGAGGTGGTGGTCGCCGACGGCCTCGTCGAGAAGGCGATGGATGCGATCGTGAAGGCCGCGCGCACCGGCAAGATCGGCGACGGCAAGATCTTCGTCTTCGACGTGGGCCAGGTGGTGCGGATCCGCACCGGGGAAACGGGCGAGGACGCGGTCTAGGCCCCGAGGCTCCTAGGCCGGCCAAAACCTTTCCTGTATGCTAGCGGCAGCTACAGGGGGGAGATAAGAAAAATGCTTCTCGCCGCATTCTATGTGTTCGCGATCGCCGCGATCATCCTGCACTACACCGGGCATCTCAAGCGCTGGAACTGCGAGTGGGTGCTGATCGTGCTCGCCATCGCGGTCTTCCCCGCGGTCCTCTTCCTCTGAGCTTCCCCGCCCGCGATCCTGCGCGGGCCTAGGCCGCCTCCTACGCGCCGCGCTGGGGTTCTCCGATAACCCCGGGACGCGGGCCGTCCTATCGTGGTCGAAGCGTCGCCCGTATCGAGGCGACAGGATGGAGCACAACCATGACACAGCTGATTCGCGCCACGACCGTGGCCGCCGCCGCGCTCGCCCTCGGCACGCTCGCCGCCTGCGATCGCGACGCCGGAAGCACTCCCGCCGCCGCGACCCCGGACGCCTCCGCGCAGACGATCAACGTGGCGCCCGCGCCGCCGACCGGCGACCCGCCGGGCACGACGCCCGTCACCGGGAACCAGAGCGAGCTCACCGAGCATCAGAGCCAGAGCCAGATGCCGCTCGAGGGGCAGAACCACAACTACTCGTCGGTCGCGCCGCAGCAATCGCAGAAGCCGGGCGCCGGCCACGCGCCTTCCGAAGGCGACAACGCGAAGCCCGACTCGGGGCAGCCCTCCCAGGGCAGCAACGGCGGAGGGAAATCTCAATGAGCGCCAACGACGATCGCAGCGGCAAGCCGCAGCAGCCCGGGGAATCGCAGCCCTCGCGCCAGCAGCAGCAGGGCTCGGGCGACAAGGAGCACGGCGAGGGCAACTACAAGGCGACGCGCGACTACGAGCGCGGCCTGAAGGAGCACCTGCAATCGCACGACGTCGAGCGCGAGGCGCGCGACGCCGCGCCGCGCTCGGACGAGGAAGCGCGCGAGATGCGCAAGGCCGAGGACCTCGGCAAAAGCAAGGCGGACGGCATGCGCGATCCCAAGGACCGCATGGACGGCGGGAAGGACCCGGGCCGCGGCTGACCGCGCGTCACGAACCGCCCGCCGGCTTGAGCCGCGCGAGCGGGTCCTGGCGGTAGAAGAGGCGCAGCTGCTCGTACACCGCGGGGTAGGCGGGCGCGAGCAGCTCCGGCGTCTCGAAGAACGCTTCGGACGCGACCGCGAAGAACTCGGCCGCGCTCTCCACCGCATACGGATCGATCGGCAGCGCATCGAGCGCCGCCTGGCCGCGGCGTCCCGGCAAGCGCTCGGCCGCCTCCGCGCGACGCGTGAAGTCGGCGAACGCCTCGCTCCACACGCGCTTCCATTCGCGCGCATCCATCCCGCGATGCAGCGGCGGAAAGCCGTTCGCGTCGCCGTTGCGCATGTCGAGCTTGTGGGCGAACTCGTGGATCACCACGTTGTAGCCCGCCACGCGCGCGTGCCGGTCGCCGGCGAGCGCGACATCCTCGTACGAGAGGATCACCGGGCCGCCGAGCCACGCCTCGCCCGCCATCGGGTCGCGCGTCACGTGCACCACGCCGGCCTCGTCCTCCACCTCGCGCTCGGGCATGAACTGCGCGGGGTAGACGATGATGTCCGACCAGCCGTCGTACCAATCGATGCCGAGCTCGAGCACGAGGATGCACGCCTGCGCGGCGATCTCCACCCGCATCGCCCCGGAGAGCGCGAGCTCGCCCGCGCCCGAGAACCGCTTCGCGCCGAGGAAGCGCTCGCAGAGCGCATGCAGGCGCGCGCGATCGGGCTCGGCGAGCCCGCGCATGAAGAGCCAGGGAGAAGTGACGCGCTTCCAGAGCGCCGTGTCGATCGCGACGGCACGGGGCCGGCGCGCGCCGCGAAGCCACGAGAGGATCACGGCGGCGCCGCGCCGAGCCGCTCGATCCGCGCCGTACCGGTGATCGACCGCGTGACTTGCGGATCGCCGAAATAACGCACCGCCCCGGAGCCGGTCACGCTCACGGCGAGGCGCTCGTGGACCCATAGCGCCACCTGCGCCGAGCCCGCGATGCCGACCTTCGCCTCGGCTGCCTCGAGCCGCACCGCGTTGATCTCGCCTTCGCCCGCGATGCGCATCGCGAGACGCTCGCTGCGCCCGCCGAGCATCGCGTGGGAATGGCCGCTCGCGTGGAGCTCGAGCCGCGGCACGGCGAGCTGCGGCAACGTCAGCGACGACGCCCCCGCGAGGTTCAGGTCCAGCCGCGGCGCGGCGAGCCGGTTCGACTGCAATCGCACGCGGCCGCTGAGCGAGATCGATTCGACGCGCTTCGCGCGGACCCCGATGCGGATCGGCGTGCGCGGGCGCACGTCGACATCGTTCGGGAAGTGCACCTGGAGGATGCCGCGCTCTACCGCGACCTTCACCAGCGGCAGCACGTTGTCGTCGGCGGTGAGCGTGAGTCCCTCCGACGCGCCCTGCACGAGCTCGACCTCGGCCGGCACCGCGATCCCGATACCGCGATAACCCGAAACGGCGTACTCCCGCGTCGTCGCGTGGCCCGAGCCCCTGACGGTCTCGTGGGCGAATGCGGCCGCGGCCGGAAGGAGGGCCACGGCGAACAGCAGCAGGAAGCGTATGAGCCGCATCATTGGGCACCCCCGATGCCGAGGTCATGGCGGATCTCGAGCGCCACTTCGAGCGCGCGCTCCGGCTTGGATTCGCAGACGGTCACGTGACCCATCTTGCGCCCGGGCCGCGCCTCGCGCTTGCCGTAGAGGTGCAGGTGCGCCCCGGCGTGGCGCAGCACCGCTTCCCAGCGCGGCAGGCCATCGCGCCAGATGTCGCCCAGCAGGTTCACCATCACCGCGGGCGTGTGCTGCGACGGGTCGCCGAGCGGCAAGCCGCAGAGTACCCGTACCTGCTGCTCGAATTGCGAGGAGCGGCAGGCATCGATCGTGTAGTGGCCGCTGTTGTGCGGGCGGGGCGCGATCTCGTTGAGGAGCAGGCGGCCGCCCACCACGAACATCTCCACCGCGAGGACGCCGACGTATCCGAGCGCGTGCGCGAGCCGCGTGGCGAGCTCGGTCGCCTCCGCCGCGAGCGCTTGCGGCACGCGCGCGGGCGCGATGCTCACGTCGAGGATGCCGTCCGCATGGCGGTTCTCCGCGATCGGGAACACCGCCATCGCGCCGTCGGCGCCGCGCGCGAGCACCACCGAGACCTCGCGCTCGAGCGGCAGCAGCTCCTCGAGCACGCAGGGCACGTCCTTCCATCCGGCGAGGACACGCGCCGCTTCCTCGCGCCGCTCGATGCGCGCCTGGCCCTTGCCGTCGTAGCCCAGGCGCGCCGTCTTGAGGAGCGCCGGGAGCCGCACCTGGTCGAGCGCCGAGTCGAGGTCGCCCGGCCCGTCGACGATCGCGAAGTTGCCGACCGGGAAGCCGTGCTCGGAGAAGAAGCCCTTCTCGCGGCGCCGGTCCTGCGCCACCGCGACCGACGATCCGCCGGGGCGCACCGGCGTCGTCGCGGCGAGCGCGTCGAGCGCCGCGGCGGGCGCGTTCTCGAACTCGGTGGTGACCGCGGCGCAGGTGCGCGCGATCTCGGCGAGCGCCGCGCGATCGGTGTAGGGGGCGGCGAGGTGCGCGGTCGCGAATTCGGCGGCCGGCGCATGCGGATCCGGATCGAGCACGGTCACGCGATAGCCGAGCGTGCGCGCCGCGACCGTGAACATGCGGCCCAGCTGGCCGCCGCCGAGGAGGCCGAGGTTCGCGCCGGGCAGGATCACGGCACGTCGGGAAGCTGCATCGCCGCGACCTGCTCGCGCAGCTTCTCGCGGTATTCGGCGAGCTTCGCGGCGAGCGCCGCATCGGCGGCGGCGAGCAGGCTCACCGCGAAGAGGCCCGCGTTGGCCGCGCCCGCCTCGCCGATCGCGAAGGTGGCGACCGGGATGCCCTTGGGCATCTGCACGATCGAGTAGAGCGAATCCTGGCCGGCGAGGTGGCGCGTGGGCACCGGGACCCCGAGCACCGGAAGCGTGGTCTTCGAGGCGATCATGCCGGGCAGGTGCGCGGAGCCGCCGGCGCCCGCGATGATGCAGGCGAGCCCGCGCTCGCGCGCCCCTTCGGCGTACTCGAACATCGCATCGGGCGTGCGGTGCGCCGAGACGACGCGCTGCTCGTAGGCGACGCCGAAATCCTTGAGGATGCGCGCCGCGTGCTGCATCACGTCCCAGTCGCTCTGGGAGCCCATCACGACGCCGACCTTCGGTTTTTCTTCCATTCGCTCCGCTCTCCCCGATCAACCCGCGAGGGCGCGGGCATCGTCGAGCTGCCCGCGATACGCATCGAAAATGTGCCGCAGCGCTCCCTGCATGTCCACCGTGGGCTTCCAGCCCAGCTCCCGCATGGTGTTCCCGATCGCCGGCACGCGGTTCTGCACGTCCTGGTAGCCCTTGCCGTAGTACTCGCCCGAGCTCACGTCGACGAGCTTCACGCGCGCCGCGTTCTCGCGGTACTCGGGATAGGCGCTTGCGAGATCGAGCATCATGCTCGCGAGCTCGCGCACCGAGTAGTTGTTGTCGGGATTGCCGACGTTGTAGATCTTCCCGCTCGCGACGCCGTCGCGGTTCTCGATGATCTTCATCAGTGCCGCGATGCCGTCGTCGATGTAGGTGAAGGCGCGTTTCTGCGCGCCGCCATCGACCAGCTTGATCGGCTCCCCGCGCACGATGTGGCCGAGGAATTGCGTGATCACGCGCGAGCTTCCTTCCTTCGGCGTGTGGATCGAGTCCAGGCCCGCGCCGATCCAGTTGAACGGCCGGAAGAGGGTGAAATCGAGCTGCCCCATCGAGCCGTACGCCCAGATCACGCGATCCATGAGCTGCTTCGAGCAGGAGTAGATCCAGCGCTGCTTGTCGATGGGTCCCAGCACGAGGTTCGACGCGTACGGATCGAAGCGCTCGTCGGCGCACATGCCGTACACCTCCGAGGTCGAGGGAAAAAGGATGCGCTTGCCGTACTTCACGCAGCTGCGCACGATCGGCAGGTTCGCCTCGAAGTCGAGCTCGAAGACCTTCAGCGGCTCGCGCACATAGGTCGCGGGCGTGGCGATCGCGACCAGCGGCAGCACCACGTCGCATTTGCGGATGTGGTACTCGATCCATTCCTTGTTGATGGTGATGTCGCCCTCGAAGAAGTGGAAGCGGGGGTGGGCCATGAGGTCCGCCACGCGGTCCGAGCTCATGTCCATGCCGAACACCTCCCAGCCGGTGTCGGCGAGGATGCGCTTCGAGAGGTGATGGCCGATGAAGCCGTTCACGCCGAGGATGCAGAGCTTCTTCATTGCGTTTCTCCGGGCCGGACGCCGGCGCGCCCGAATCGCTGTTCGAAGTGGGTTGCGGTGAGCGGCTCGCCGTCGAGCTCGGCCTCGAGGATCGCGAGCGAGCGCCCGTCGCTGCAGCGGGCGACGATGCGGTTGCCTTCGAGATGGATGAGCGGAGCGGCTTTCTCCCTCTCCCCTGGGAGAGGGTCGGGGAGAGGGTCCATGACTCGCGTCCTCAACACCCGCAATGTCGAGGATCCGATGGTGCTGAACGCGCCCGGATAAGGCGGCGCCACGGCGCGCACCAGGTCGTGGATCGCGCGCGCGTCCTGCGACCAGTCGATGCGCCCGTCCTCGGGGCGGCGGCCGCCGAAGTACGAGCCGCGCGCGAGGTCCTGCGGCACGGCCCGCGCGCGGCCGGCGACGAGCGCGGGAAGCGAACGGTCGAGCACGATCTCCGCGGCGACCGTGACCTTGCGGAACACGTCGAGCGCGTTGTCGTCGGGAAGGATCGGCACCGCGAGCTGGTCCACGATGCCGCCGGCATCCGGCTTCGCCACCATCTCGTGCAACGTCGCGCCGGTCTCGCGCTCGCCGCGCAGGATCGCCCAGTTCACCGGCACGCGCCCGCGGTACTTCGGCAGGAGCGAGCCATGGATGTTGTACGCGCCGCGCGTGGCGCTCGCGAGAAGCGACGCCGGCAGCAGGTGGCGGTAGTAGAACGAGAACAGGAAATCGGGCGCGAGCGAGGCGAGGCGGGCGGCGAGCGCCGGAAGCCCGGCCGCATCGGGCGCGATCACGTCGATCCCGTGCTCGCGCGCCAGGCGCTCGACGCTCGCGAACCAGATCGTCTCGCGTGGGTCGTCGCGGTGCGTCACCACCAGCGCCACCTCGACCCCGTGCGCGAGCAGCACCGAAAGGCAGCGCGCTCCCACGTCATGGTAGGCGAAGACCACCGCTCGCGGCGCCATCTCAGTCGAGTCTTTCGAGCAGCGCCTGGATGAGGTAGCGCGGGCGCTCGCGCACCTGCTGGTAGATGCGGCCCACGTACTCGCCGATGAGCCCGAGGCCGAAGAGCACCACGCCGATCAGGAAGAACTGCAGGATGTCGCGGTCCCAGATCACCCACAGGCCGTTGCCGATGCCCGCGTAGATGCGGTAGGCGATCACCGTCACGTACACGCCGAGCGAGACCAGCGAGACGAAGATGCCGAAGAGCGAGAACGCCTGCAGCGGCAGCACCGAGAATCCGGTGACGAGGTCGAAGTTGAGGCGGATCAGCTTGTAGAGCGAGTACTTCGAGGTGCCGGCGTGGCGCTCCTCGTGCTCCACCTCGACCTCCGCCGGGTTGTGCGCGAACGAGTAGGCGAGGGCGGGGATATACGTGCTCACCTCGCGCGAGGCGCGGATCGCGTCCACGATCGGCCGGTCGTAGGCGCGCAGCATGCAGCCCTGGTCGGTCATGCGGATGTGGGTGATGCGCTCGCGCACGCGGTTCATCGCCTTGGAGGCCCAGCGGCGCCACGCGACGTCCTGGCGCATGCGGCGGATCGAGCCCACGTAGTCGTGGCCCTCGTCCATGCGCGCGAGGAGCTTCGCGATCTCCTC
>JAICTR010000017.1 GCA_025936275.1 Burkholderiales bacterium | reverse complement strand
TCCAAGCAGCTTCCCGAGAATTGCATCCTCGCTTCGGATTCGGGCTCCGCGGCCAACTGGTTCGCACGCGACATCCGGATCCGCCGCGGCATGAAGGCCTCGCTCTCCGGCGGCCTCGCCACCATGGGGCCCGGCGTGCCCTATGCGATCGCGGCGAAGTTCGCGCATCCCGATCGTGTCGCGGTAGCGCTCGTGGGCGACGGCGCGATGCAGATGAACGGCATCAACGGCCTCATCACGATCGCCAAGTACTGGAAGCGCTGGAGCGATCCGCGACTGGTCGTCATGGTGCTCAACAACCGCGACCTGAACCAGGTGACATGGGAGCAGCGCGTCATGGAAGGCGATCCCAAGTACAGCGCCTCTCAGGACGTGCCCAACTTCCCCTATGCGCGCTACGCGGAACTGCTCGGCCTGGGCGGCGTGCGCGTCGATAAGCCGGAGCAGCTCGGCCCCGCGTGGGAGCAGGCGTTCAGCGCCGATCGCCCATGCGTGGTCGAGGTGATGGCCGATCCCAACGTCCCGCCGATCCCGCCGCACATCAGCAGCAAGCAGGCGAAGGCGTACGTGGAGGCGCTGCTCAAGGGCGATCCCGACGCGGTCGGCATCGTGAAGGCGTCCGTGAAGGAAGTGTGGGCGTCGCTCGTGCCGGCGCGCAAGTAACGGTCGAGTGCAAGCGATGGACGGAGGACGCCCCACCGCACCCATCGCCGCCGTTTCGGTGGAGGCGTTCACCGTGCCCACCGACGCACCGGAGTCCGACGGCACGCTCGAGTGGGACGCCACGACCATGGTGCTGGTGCGAATCGATGCCGCCGGCCGGCGCGGCATCGGTTATAGCTATGCGGACACGGCCACCGCCACGCTGATCCGCGACAAGCTGGCGCGGCTCCTCATGGGACGCGATGCATGGAGCATCAACGCGCGCTGGATCGACATGACGCGCGCCATTCGCAACCTCGGCCGCCCGGGCATCTGCTCGATGGCGATCTCCGCGGTCGATACGGCGTTGTGGGACCTGAAAGGCAAGCTCCTCGGCGTGCCCCTCGGGGATCTCCTCGGCGCCGCGCGCGATTCGATCGTCGCGTACGGCAGCGGCGGCTTCACCTCGTACACGCTCGAACGATTGCGCGAGCAGCTCGGCGGCTGGGCGCGAGACGGCCTCACGGCGGTGAAGATGAAGGTGGGCCGCGATGCGGTGGCCGACATCCAGCGCGTCGGCGCGGCGCGCGAGGCGATCGGCCCCGACGTGCGGCTCTTCGTCGATGCGAACGGCGCGTACACGCGCGAGCAGGCATTGCGGCAAGCGCAGCGATTCGCGGCGAACGACGTGCGCTGGTTCGAGGAGCCGGTCTCTTCCGACGACCTCGCGGGACTGAGGCTCCTGCGCGACACGCGCCCGGGGGGCATGGCGATCGCGGCCGGCGAGTACGGCTACGACCTCTTCTACTTCCGCCGCATGATGGAAGCGGGCGCCGTGGATGCGATCCAGGCCGATGCCACGCGCTGCGGCGGCGTCACGGGCTTCATGGATGCGGCGACGCTCGCCGACGCCTTCGGCCTGCCGCTTTCCAGCCACTGCGCGCCCGCGCTGCACGTCGCGCTTTGCTGCGCGGCGCGGCGGGCGGTCCACCTCGAATACTTCCACGACCACGTGCGCATCGAGGCCCTGTTCTTCGACGGCGTGCCGCAGCCGCGGGGCGGACAGCTTTATCCCGACCGGACACGCCCCGGCCTGGGCCTCGAGCCACGGGAGAAGGACATGGAGCGCTATCGGCAGTAACGGCGTCGTTGTGGAGCGCTGTCGAGCGTAAGCGCGTCGAGCGAGTGCTCTCCGGCGCAAGGTCGCCGACAGGCAATCCTATGCCTGGCGCCCTCCGCGAATCTTTGATTTCGTCACGGACATTTGTTTGACGAAGTCAAAGATCGGGCCGGCGCGCTCCCGGCACCATGTCGCGGGCTTGCCGCTCGCGCCGCGTGCGCTCGCGATCGAGCATCCTCGATGGAACTCCGCCGGCCTGCGGCATTCCAAAAGTTTTGAGAGGAAGCCCCGTGGCGAGCCATTTCGTCGATGCGCGCTCGATCCGTCCCACGCGCGCGGGCGTCGATGCGCGCGGGCTCGAGGAGCGCCTGCGCCGCTCGATCGAAGGCGAAGTGCGCTTCGACAACGGCAGCCGCGCCCTCTACGCCACCGACGCCTCCAACTATCGCCAGGTCCCGATCGGTGTCGTCGTGCCGCGCACCGTCGAAGACGTCGTCCGCACCGTGGAAGCCTGCCGCGAGTTCGATGCCCCGGTGCTGCCGCGCGGCGGCGGCACGAGCCTCTGCGGCCAGTGCTGCAACGTCGCGGTGGTGATCGACTTCACCAAATACCTGCACCGCATCGAGACGCTCGATCCGCAAGGCCGCTTCGCCTGGGTGCAGCCCGGGGTGGTTCTGGACGACCTGCGCAACGCCGCCGAGGAATTCCACCTCACCTTCGGTCCCGATCCGTCGACGCACGACCACAACACGCTGGGCGGCATGATCGGCAACAACTCGTGCGGCGTGCACTCGGTGATGGCGGGCGAGACGGTCGCGAACGTGATCGAGCTCGATGTCCTCACCTACGACGGCCTGCGCCTGCGTGTCGGCGAGACCCGCGAGGAGACCCGCACCGAGATGCTCGGCGCGGGCGGCCGCAAGGCCGAGATCTATCGCGCGCTGGAAGCGCTGCGCGATCGCTACGCGGACGCGATCCGCAAGCGCTTCCCCGACATCCCGCGGCGCGTCTCGGGCTACAACATCGAGGCGCTGCTCCCGGAGAAGGGCTTCAACGTCGCACGCTCGCTGGTGGGCTCCGAGGGCACGTGCGTCACGATCCTCGGCGCGAAGGTGCGGCTGGTCGAAAGCCCGCCGGGACGAAGCCTCCTCGTCCTCGGCTACGACAGCGTCTACGAAGCCGGCGATCACGTGCCGGAGATCATGAAGTTCGAACCGATCGGGCTCGAGGGCATCGACGATCGCCTCGTGGACGACATGAAGGCCGTGCACCTGCACCCGCAGGACCTGAAGCTCCTCCCCGATGGCCGCGGCTGGCTGCTGGTGGAATTCGGCGGCAAGGACCGCGACGAGTCCGATGCGAAGGCGCACCGTGCGATGGAGGCGTTGAAGAAACAAGCCAACGCGCCATCGATGAAGCTCTACGACGACCCGGAGGTGGAGCGCATCATCTGGCGCGTGCGCCGCTCGGGCCTGGGGGCCACGGCGCACGTCCCCGGCAAGCCCATCACCTGGGAAGGCTGGGAGGATTCGTCCGTCCCGCCCGACAAGCTCGGCGCGTATCTCCGCAAGCTGCGCGCGCTCTTCGACAAGTACGAGTACGGCTGCGACCTCTACGGCCACTTCGGCCAGGGCTGCGTGCACACGCGCATCGACTTCGACCTCGAGAGCGCGCCGGGCATCGCCAAGTTCCGAAGCTTCCTCGACGAGGCGGCGCACCTCGTCGTGGGCTTCGGGGGCTCGATCTCCGGCGAGCACGGCGACGGGCAATCGAAGGCGGCGCTGCTTCCGATCATGTTCGGCGACGAGCTGATGCAGGCGTTCCGCGACTTCAAGCGCATCTGGGACCCCGGCAACAAGATGAATCCCGGCAAGGTGATCGACGCCTACGATCCCACCGAGAACCTGCGCCTCGGCGCCGACTACGCGCCGCCCGCGCAGGAGACGCAGTTCCGCTATCCCGACGACCGCAACGACTTCACGCGCGCGGCGCTGCGCTGCGTGGGCGTGGGCGAATGCCGCAAGAAGACCGGCCTCATGTGCCCGAGCTACAAGGTCACCATGGACGAGCAGCACGCGACGCGCGGCCGCGCGCACCTGCTCTTCGAGATGCTGCGCGGCGATCCGCTCACCGAAGGCTGGAAGTCCGATGCCGTGAAGGAAGCGCTCGACCTTTGCCTTTCCTGCAAGGGCTGCAAGGGCGAATGCCCGGTGCACGTGGACATGGCGACCTACAAGGCGGAGTTCATGGCGAAGCATTACGCGGGGCGCCTCAAGCCGCGCGCGGCCTACGCCTTCGGCTGGATCGATCGCTGGGCGCGCCTCGCGTCGTTCGCGCCGGGCGTCGTCAACTTCTTCACGCAGACGGCGCCCTTCTCGACGCTCGCGAAGGCGCTCGCGGGCGTGCATCCGAAGCGGCGCATCCCGCGCTTCGCAGCCGAGACCTTCCGTGCGGGATTCGCGAAGCGCAAGGCCAAGGCCAACGCCGGCCGCCGCGTGATCCTCTGGCCCGATACCTTCAACGACAACTTCCATCCCGCCACCGCGCACGCCGCGGCCGATGTGCTCGAAGCCGCGGGCTACGACGTGGCGCTTCCCGCGAAGCGCCTGTGCTGCGGCCGGCCGCTGTACGAGTTCGGGATGCTGGATCTCGCGCGCGACTACTTCCGCGACATCATGGCGACCCTCGACGAGGACATCGCGGAGGGCACGCCGATCGTCGTGCTCGAGCCCGCCTGCGCGAGCACCTTCCGCGACGAGCTGCCGGACCTCTTCTTCCGCGACGAGGTGGCGCGCCGCCTCTCCACGCAGGTCGTGCTGCTCGACGAGCTGCTGGTGCGCGATGGCTGGCAGCCGCCGCGCCTCGAACGGCGCGCGATCGTGCACGGCCACTGCCACCAGCAGGCGGTGCTCGGCATGGACGCGCATCGCGAGATCCTCGAGCGCGCGGGCGTCGCCTGCGACATCCCGGACGCGGGCTGCTGCGGCATGGCCGGCTCCTTCGGCTTCGAGAAGGAAAAATACGACGTGTCGATGGCGTGCGCCGAGCGCGTGCTGCTGCCGATCCTGCGCGGCGCCGCCGAGGACACCCTCGTCATCGCGAACGGCTTCAGTTGCCGCGAGCAGGTCGAGCAGGCGACCGGAAATCTTCCGCTGCACCTCGCCGAGGTGCTCGCGATGGCGCTCCGGCGCCCTTCCTGAAGTCCGCGTTCGACGAATCGCGCGCCTTCGTCGATTCCCGTCGGCGAGTTTCGGTCTACACTGTGACCAGTGCCGTCGATGGCACGCGCGCCGCGCGCCGCGATGCCGTGTTCCATCGATTTCTTCCGAGGGCCGATTCGCCGGCCGCATCCATGCCCACGAAACGCAAGCCGGCGCCGCGAAAGCGCGCGACGAATGCGAAAGCGAAGGCGACTTCCTCCCCGGCGGACCGCGCGTCGGCGAAGAATTTTCCGATCGTCGGCATCGGCGCTTCGGCGGGCGGCCTCGAGGCGTTCACCGAGCTGCTGAAGCATTTGCCCGCGGATACGGGCATGGGCTTCGTCCTGGTCCAGCACCTCGCTCCGACGCACGAGAGCGAGCTCGCGCAACTGCTCGGGCGCGTCGCCGCCATGCCCACGCACGAGGTCACGAACGGCGTCGAGGTCTTGCCCGATCGGATCTACGTGATTCCATCGAACGCGATGATGACCATCGCGCGCGGCGTGCTGAAGCTCGAGCCGCGCCCCGGCAACCGCGGCGTGGCGCATTCGATCGACGTCTTCTTCGAGTCGCTCGCGAAGGATCGCCACGAGGGCGCCATCGGCGTGGTGCTCTCCGGCACCGCCACCGACGGAACGCGCGGGCTCGAGGCGATCAAGGCCGAAGGCGGCATCGCGTTCGCGCAGGACGACTCGGCGCGCTACGACTCGATGCCGCGCAGCGCCGCGGCCTCGGGACACGTCGATTTCGTGCTGCCGCCCGCGGGCATCGCCCGCGAGCTCGCGCGCATCGCGAGCCATCCGTACGTCGCGGATCCGGACAAGTTCTCCACGGCCGCGATGGGCGATGCGGCCCGCGCCGCGGCGCGCACGCCCGAGCCGCGCATCGAGCGCGAGCGCCAGTCGGTGATGGCGCACGAGGACGATGCGACGCCGCTGCCCTCCGGCGGCCACGGCAGGCCGCGCCTGGGCGCGCACCAGGCTCGCGCCGAGGCCGGGCATCCGGGACACCGGGGGCGCGACGACGCGTTCAAGGCCATCCTCGAGCTGCTGCACCGTCATTCCGGCGTCGATTTCTCGCTGTACCGTTCGACAACCATCCAGCGGCGCATCGCCCGGCGCATGATGCTGCTGCGCTGCGAGACGCTCGCCGAGTACGCGAAGCTGCTGCGCTCCGAGCCGAAGGAGCGCGACACGCTCTATACCGACATCCTCATCGGCGTCACCAGCTTCTTCCGCAACCCCGAGGCCTTCGAGGCGCTGAAGCAGGTCGTCTTTCCCGCGATCGCGCCGCGCCGCGACGAGCCGGTGCGCGTCTGGGTGCTCGGCTGCTCCACCGGCCAGGAGGCCTACTCCATCGCGATGGCCTTCGTCGAGCACTGCGACGCGACGCACCGCGCGCCGCGGCTGCAGATCTTCGCCACCGACCTCAACGAAACGCTGCTCGACAAGGCGCGGGCCGGCCTGTACTCGCGCGGCATCGCCGAGGATCTTTCGCCGGAGCGCGTGCGCCGCTTCTTCGCCGAGGAGGACGGCGGCTACCGCGTCGTGAAGTCGCTGCGCGAGATGGTCGTCTTCGCGCGGCAGAACGTGGCGCGCGACCCGCCCTTCTCGCGCATGGACCTGGTGAGCTGCCGCAACCTCCTCATCTACCTGGAGCCCGCGCTGCAGCAGAAGGCGCTGCCGATGTTCCACTACGCGCTCAACCCCGGCGGGTTCCTGTTCCTCGGCGCCTCCGAATCCGTGGGGCGCTTCACCGAGCTCTTCGAGCCGATCGACAAGAAGCACAAGATCTTCGCGCGCAAGACCGCCGCCGCGCAGCTGCGGGCGTGGGCCGCCGAGGGCGCCGTGGCGGGCAGGAGCCGTCCGCGCTCCGGCGAGGTGCGTACCGTCGCCCCGCGCGCGCTGCGTCCGGAGATGAGCGCGCAGCGCGAGGCCGACCGCCTCATGGCGAGCGCGTTCGCGCCGCCGGGCGTGCTCGTGAACGCCGAGCTGCAGGTGCTGCAGTTCCGCGGCGCGACCAGCGCGTTCCTCGCTCCGCCGAGCGGCAAGGCGAGCTTCGACGTACTGAAGATGGCGCGCCCCGGCTTGATGCTGCCGCTGCGCGCCGCGATCAACAAGGCGAAGAAGGACAACGAGCCGGCGCGCAAGGAGAACGTGCGCATCGGCGAGGACGGCCGGGTGCGCGCGGTGGACATCGAGGTGGTGCCGCTGCGCGAGCAGGCCGAGCGCTGCTACCTGGTCCTCTTCTACCCGTCGGGCGAGCCGCGGCGCGATGCCGCGAAGCGCGCATCGGGCCGGCCGGGCGAATACGGATCGGCGGCGCTCGCCGTCGCGGCGCCCGCGGCGGCCGGCAGCGCGAGCGCGCGGGAGCTGCGCCGGCGCCTCGCGCAGTCCGAGCGCGAGCTCGCCGAGACGCGCGACTATCTCGAGTCGGTGCAGGAGCAGGCCGAATCGGCCAACGAGGAGCTGCAGGCCTCCTCCGAGGAGCTGCAATCCTCGAACGAGGAATTGCAGAGCATGAACGAGGAGCTGGAGACCTCGAAGGAGGAGCTCGAGTCCACCAACGAGGAGCTCACCACCGTCAACGAGGAAATCGGCAGCCGCAACCAGGAGCTCGATCGCCTCAACGCCGACCTCAGGAACGTCCTCGCGAGCACCCGCACCGCGATCCTCGTCGTCGGGCGCGAGCTGGCGCTGCGCCGCTTCACCCCGCAGGCCGAGAAGCTCTTCGGCCTCTCGGCGAGCGACGTGGGCCGTCCGCTGCGCGGCATCCGCCACGGGCTCGTCCTTGCGGAGCCCGGCGCGAGCGCCGATCGGCCCGCCTCCGGAAAGCCGGTCGATCTGGATGCGCTGCTGCGCGAGGTGATCGACGGCGCGGCGCCGAGCGAAGGCGAGGTGCTGGACGAGCGCGGCCGCTGGTACTCGCTGCGCGCCACGCCCTACTTCACGCTCGACAACAAGATCGACGGCGCGGTGCTGATGATGCTCGACGTCGATTCGCTCAAGCGCAGCCAGGTGCAGGCCCAGGACGCGCGCGAGTTCGCCGAGGCCGCGATCGGCACCATGCGCGACCCGCTCCTGGTCCTCGACGGCGACCTCGGGGTGACCATGGCGAACGAGGCCTACTACCGGACCTTCCACGTGCGGCCCGGCGAGACCGAGGGCCGGCGGATCTACGATCTCGGCAACCGGCAATGGGACATTCCGCGCCTGCGCGCGCTGCTCGAGGACATCCTGCCGCGCAACGCCTTCTTCAACGATTTCGAGGTGGTCCAGGACTTCCCGTCCCTCGGCCGGCGCACCATGCTGCTCAACGCCCGCCAGTTGCGCCCGGGCACCGGCAAGCCGCGCGCGATCCTCCTCGCGATCGAGGACGTCACCGAGCGGCTCCAATCGCAGGCGGAGATACGCGCCTCCGAGATCCGCTACCGCCGCCTCTTCGAGGCGCTGCACGAAGGCATCCTGCTGGTCGACCCGGTGAGCCGCCGGATCACCGAGGCCAACCCTTGCGCGCAGGCCCTGCTCGGCTACGAGCGCGAGGAGCTCGTGGGCAAGGAGCTGTGGCAGGTGGGCCTGCTCGATGGCGAGCCGCGCAGCCACGCGGCGTTCCGCAAGCTGCAGCTCGACGGCAGCTACCAGGTGGACGAGCAGGCGCTGCGCTCCCGCGACGAGCGCATCCTGTGGCTCGAGCTTTCCGGCTCGCTCTACGAGGAAATGGGCGCCAAGGTGATCCAGTTCCACCTGCGCGACGTGGGCGAGCGCAAGCGCGGCCAGGATGCGCTGCGCGCCGCGCGCGAGCGCATGCGCTTCGTGCTCGACGCGATGCCGCAGAAGGTCTTCACCGCGGCGCCGGACGGCGCTTTCGATTACGTGAATCCGCAGTGGACCGAGTACACCGGCCTCGATCTCGAAGGGCTGGGGACGCTGGACACGAAGCGGATCCTGGACCCCGCGGATTTCGAGGCGACCCGCGCCGCATGGCGCGAAAGCGTGGCGAGCGGCGAGCCGTACACCGGCCAGCATCGCTTCCGGCGCGCCGACGGCGAGTATCGCTGGCACCTCACGCGCGCGGTCGCCATGCGGGGCGCCTCGGGGCGGATCCTCATGTGGGTGGGATCGAGCACCGACATCCACGACCTCAAGGAAGAAGCCCGCCACAAGGACGAGTTCCTGGCGATGCTCGCGCACGAGCTGCGCAATCCGCTCGCACCGATGCGCACCGTCGTGGACCTGATGCAGGGCGCGGCCGGGAACGAGGAGTTGCTGCGGCGCCTGCGCGAAACGATGCAGCGCCAGCTCGCGCATCTCACGCGGCTGGTGAACGACCTGCTCGATGCGAGCCGCATCAGCCGCGGCGTGCTCGACCTGCACCCCGAGGCGGTGGCCCTCGCCGCGGTGGTCGACGAGGCGGTGGAGGCGTGCCGGCCGGCCGTGGAGCGCGGCCGCCACCACCTCGAGGTGTCGCTTCCGACGCAACCCGTCGCGCTGCGCGCCGATCGGGTGCGGCTCTCGCAGGTCTTCGCGAACCTGCTCGACAACGCCGCGAAATACACGCCGCCCGGCGGACGCATCTCGCTCGACGCCGAGGCGGACGGCGGCGAGCTCGTGGTCTCCATCCGCGACACCGGCGTCGGCATCCCCGCCGGCCGGCTCGGCGATGTCTTCGGCATGTTCACGCAGCTCGACCGCTCGCCCGACCGCGCCCAGGGCGGCCTCGGGATCGGCCTCGCGCTGGTGAAGCAGCTCGTCGAGATGCACGGCGGCTCGATCGTCGCGCAGAGCGCGGGCGCCGGAAAGGGCAGCGAGTTCGTGGTGCGGCTGCCGGTCCTCGCCGCGCAGATCGCGTAGCGGATCCGGCCGCGCTCAGCCCGGTCCCGCGATCCAGCGCTCGTGCGCCGTCCGGTACACCTCCGGCTCCTGCGGCTTCACGAGCAGCAGCACCACGTCCGGGTGCTTCTCGCGGATGCGGCCCTCGAGGTGCTTCACCACCCGCTGCACGTCGGCAGCGCGCAGCGAGTCCTCGAAGTCCAGGCTGAGGGCCGCGACCACCTCGTGCGGCGCGAGCTGGATGCTGATGAGCCCGTTGTACGCGGCGATGCCCGGCTCGCTCTTCGCGATCCGGCCGATCGATTCGGCGAGCGCCGGGCTCGCCGCCTCGCCGATCAGGAGCTGCTTGTTCTCGCGCGCGGTGAAGAGCGCCACCACCGCGAGCAGCACGCCGATCGCGATCGAGGCCACGCCGTCGTAGATCGGCTGGTGCAGGAATTGCGAGGCGGCGGTGCCGGCGAACGCGAACGCGATGCCCACGAGCGCCGCGGAATCCTCGAGGAACACCATGATCGTCGAGGGGTCCTTGGTCTCGCGCGCCGTTTCCAGCATGGTGCGCGAGCCCATGCGGCGGCGGAACTCGCGGAACGCGAACCACCACGACGCGCTCTCGAAGACCGCGGCGAGCGCGAGCACCGCGTAGCTCACCATCGGGCTCTCGACCGGCTCGGGATCCATCACGTGGCGCACGCCTTCCCAGAACGAGACGCCCGCCCCGAGCGCGAAGAGCAGCACCGAGACCATGAAGCTCCAGAAATACACCTCGCGCCCGTAGCCGAGCGGATGCGTGTCGTCGGGTGGGCGCTTCGAGCGGCGCTCGCCGTGGATCAGCAGGATCTCGTTCGAGGTGTCCGCGGTCGAGTGCACCGCCTCGCTCAGCATCGCCGAGCTGCCGGTGATCCACGCCGCGACGAACTTGGTGACGGCGACCAGCAGGTTTCCCGCGAGCGCCGCGTAGAGCACGAGGCGCGAGCCCTGGTCGACGCGCGGCGCCGTGTCGCTCACGTGAGGGCGAGGCGCGCGCCGAGGATGAGGCCGTAGAGCGCATGCGCCACGATGGTCGTGAGCGGCGTGCGGTAGCCGTAGTTCAACGCGAGGAATCCCGGCGGCTGCAGCCGCCGCCCGCGGATCGGCCCCTCGTACTCGCTCGCCATGCGCGGATGCACGTACGGCAGCAGCGGCAGCATCATCACCAGCAGCACGAGGCCGTGGATCGAGCCGATCAGCAGTCCCAGCTCCCATCCGGTGCGCCCGATGCTCGCGAAGATGAAGTAGTAGATGAAGGCGAAGAGCCAGCCGCCGAGGAGATAGAACACGAGCCCCAGCGCGTGGGCACCGGAGCGCTCGCCGGTGAACATCGTGCCGATCAGGAACGGGATCGAGAGCCGCGAGTAGCCCAGGCGCTGCGCGCCGAACATCACCGCGGAGAGCGTCGCCGTGGCGGCGAAACCCCAGATGAGGATGGTGGCGATCTCGGCGGCGGTCTGGGTCATGGCATCGTCAGGCGGTCTTGCGCTGGTAGAGCGCGGTCGCCGCGGAAATGAGGCTCACGTGGGTGAAGGCCTGCGGGAAGTTTCCCACCGGCTTGCCGGTTCGGGTGCCGATCTCCTCGGCGAAGAGGCCGACGTCGTTCGCGAGCCGGCACAGGCGCTCGAAGAGCTGCTGCGCCTCGTCATAGCGCCCGGCGTTGGCGAGATACTCCGCCGCCCAGAAATTGCACGGCGCGAACGCGTTCTCCGGCTCGGCGAATCCGTCGTAGCCGGTGTCGTCGCGGTAGCGGTGGATGAGGCCGTTGTCGCACAACGTCTTCGCGATGTAATCCCAGGTGCCCGCCATGCGGGGGCTTCCCGGATCGCGGTAGCCGTAGCGCGCGAGGAGCAGCAGGCTCGCATCGGTCTCCTTGCCGCCATAGTAGGCGACGTAGCTTCCCAGCGCCTCGTCGTAGCCCTTGTCCTCGATCTCGGCGCGGATCGCGTCGCATTCCGCGGCGACGTGCTTGCGGTCGATCGGCACCGCGAATTTGTCCGCGAGGCGTCCGAGGCGATCGAGCGCCACCCAGCACATCGCCTTCGAGAAGGTGTGCATGCGCGGCTCGCGGCGCGTCTCCCAGATGCCCTGGTCGGGAAGCCGCCAGAGCTTCATCACGTGGCGGCCGACGCCGGCGAGCATCGCCGCCTCGACCGTATCGAGCGTGCCGCCCGCCTCGACGTAGTGCGACACCGTCGCCATCAGCTCGCCGTAGATGTCGAGCTGCAACTGGTCGTGGGCGGCGTTGCCGATGCGCACCGGCTTCGCGCCGCGATAGCCGCCGAGGAACGGCAGGATCTTCTCGTCGAGCTTCACCTCGCCGTAGAGGTCGTACATCACCTGGAAGCGCTGCCAGGTGAGGCGCGTCGCGTGCAGCAGCCACTCGAGGAAGCCCTCGGCCTCCTCGTGGTAGCCGAGGCGCAGGAACGCGTGCAGCACGAGCGCGCTATCGCGGATCCAGCAGTAGCGATAGTCCCAGTTGCGCGGCCCGCCCGAGACTTCGGGGAGCGAGGTCGTGGGCGCTGCGAGCACCGCGCCGCTCGTCGCGCAGTTGAGGAGCTTCAAGACCAGCGCGCTGCGCAGCACCTCGTCGCGATACGGTCCCTGGTAGCTGCAGCGCGTGCTCCAGTTCTTCCACCACGCGACGGTCGATTGCAGCCGCGCCCCCGCGTCCTCGCCGAACGGCACGATGACGCTCGCATCGGCCTCGTCGTAGGCGAAGGAAAGCCAGCGCGCCTCGCCCGCCTTCAGGCGCACCTTGCCCGCCAGGCGCGCGCGCGGCTTGTCCTCGGCGAGGTCGATCTCGCTCCGCAGGATCGCGCCGAACGAGCAATCGAGGCACTGCCACCCCAGCGCGCCGCGCTTCGCGTAGCGCGGGCGCCTGCGCCCGTAGTCCCAGCGCGGCGCGAACGAAACCTCCACCTCCACCTCGCCCGAGGCGCACTCGACGCGGCGCAGGAGCTCGTGCTCCGGATAGAGCTCGGGAATGCGCTCGTCGGGCAGCACCAGGCAATCGGTGAGCCGCAGCACGCCGCCGGGCGTGGTGAACGCGGTCTGCAGGACGTTGGTGGCGGCGATGTAGGCGCGGCTCACGGTCGCGTCCTCGCCGGGCGCGATCGAGAAGTGGCCCGCGTCGCGGTCGAGGATCGCGCCGAAGATCGAGGCATCCGAAAACGTCGGCGCGCACATCCATTCCACCGACCCGCGGTTCGACACCAGCGCCGCGGTGCGGCAGTTGCCGATCACCGCGTAGTCCCCGACGTCGGGAAAGTCGCCGGGCACCTCCACGGTCAGGCCGCGGGGTACGCCATGGTGGTGAGGAGCGCGAGCGCCGCCTGGCGCGAATCGAGGCGCGTGTGCTGCACCACGATCGGCACGTCCGACTCGATCACGCTCGCATAGTCGGTGCCGCGCGGCACGGGCTCGGGATCGGTGAGGTCGTTGAAGCGCAGGTGCAGCGTGCGGCGCGCCGGCACCGTGACCGAATAAGGGCCCGCCGGCTCGCGGTCCTTGAAAAAGATCGTGATCTTCACGTGCGCGTCGGCGTCGCCGGCGTTGAGCATGCACGCGGTCTCGTGGCTTTCCAGCGCGCGCGAGCCCTCGGTGCCCGCGGGCGGAATGTAGCCCTCGGCGATCGCCCAGAGCGTGCGGCCGACGGGCTTCACTTGAGCCTCCGGGCAAGCGCGACGCCGCCGCCGAGTCCCGCGAGGAGCGCCGCGCCGGCGAAGATCAGCGTGCGGTTCATGTCGAGGACGAGCTGGATGCTCGCGGGTTTCGAGCGCGCGTCGAAGCGCCCGTGCGCGCCGTGGTCGCCCGGCACCGGCTCGTAGAGGTTGTCCTTGCGCCCCGGCGGCAGCGGCTCGTCGGTGTGCTGTCCGCTGTAGCCCTGCCTAGCGAGGATGCGATCGAGGATGCCCGGGATCATGCGCGTGGCGAGGATCGCCTTCACCGCGGGCCAGCCCACCCAGAGCTCGCGGCGCCGGTGCGTCGCGGCGTAGTGGATGCCTTCGGCGGCGACCTCCGGCTGGAAGATGGGCGGCACCGGCTGCGGCTGCTTCGGGATGCAGGTCTTGCCCCAGTCGAACTGCGGCGTGTTGAAAGCGGAGAGCTGCACCATGGTGAGATGGACGCCGGATTTGTTATGGATGAGCTCGGAGCGCAGCGAATCGATGAAGCCGCGCAGCGCGCTCTTCGCGCCGCAGTAGGCGCTCTGCAGCGGGATCGAGCGGTAGGCGAGCGCGCTGCCGACCTGCACGATGGTACCGCGGTCGCGCGGCAGCATGCGCTTCAGCGCCGCGCGGATGCCCCACACCGAGCCGAAGTACGTGACCTCGGTCGCGCGGCGGAAATCCTGCGGGGACATGTCCATGAACTGGCAGTATGCCGTGACCATCGCGTTGTTGATCCAGACGTCGATCGGGCCCCACTCGCGCTCGACGCGATCGGCCGCGGCCTCGAGCGCGGATTCGTCGGCCACGTCGAGCGGGATCGCCATCGCTTCGCCGCCCGCGGCCTCGATGTCGCGCACCGCGCCTTCCAGCCCGTCGACGCCGCGCGCGAAGACCGCGACGCGCCATCCGTCCTTCGCGAAGCGCCGCGCCGTCGCGCGCCCGATGCCCGCCGATGCCCCGCTCACCACCACGATGCCGCGCTTGGCCATGGAAATCTCCTTGTCTAGTGTCCTTCGGGCGCGCTCCACGGCGCCGGCGTCACCTGCCGCGTCGCGTAGTCGGTGCCGCTCAGGCCGAAGAGGATCGCGAGCCAGAAGATCGTCGCCACCGCGAACACCGCGACGAGCGCCGAGGCGCGGCGCAGGTGCATGAAGAAGAGGCCCACCAGCACCGCCTTGGCGGCGGCGATCGCGAGGCCCACGGCGGTGTTGGCCGCTCCGAGGTGGAAATGCGCGAGCGCGAACGTTCCCGCGAGCAGCGCCATCAACGCGAGCCACGTGAAAATGTAGACCCGGACCGGCGGGGGCGAGTTCATCGCCAGAGCTCCACGAGGTAGATGAGCGGGTAGAGGAACACCCAGATGCAATCGACGAAGTGCCAGTAGAGGCCGAAGCACTCCGCGGTGTCGCGGCGATGCACCGGCCGCGAGGGATCGCGATCGCGCAGCGCCAGCCACGCCACGAGCGCCACGCCGATCGAGAGGTGGATCGCGTGCACGCCGGTCATCAGGAAATAGAGCAGGAAGAACGTCTCGACCGCATGCACGTGCGGGCCGGCGTAGGTGAAGTGCAGCCCGGGCACCAGGCCGTCGCGCCATTCGAGCGCGTACTCGATCCCCTTCACCGCGATGAACGCGAGTCCGAGCGCGGCGGTGGTCCACAGGAGCTTGATCACGAGCGTGCGGTGGCCCGCCCAGCCGTTCCTCACCGCGAGCGCCATGGTGAGGCTGCTGGTGAGGAGGATCGCGGTGTTGATCGTGCCCAGCCATTCATGGGTGAGGCGGCTCGCCGCGGCGAAGCCCTCGGGGTCGCCTACGCGCGCATGGGTGTAGGCGAGGAACAGCACGCCGAAGAACATCACCTCGGTGGCGAGGAAGATCCACATGCCGAGCGACGCGGTCTCGCGCCGCCACGGCACGTCCATCGGGATCAGGTTCGGGCGCGCGCTCATCGCTCGGGATGCTCCGGGTCGTACGCATAAGGCGCATCCGTCACCACCGGCTGCGCGCGGAAGTTCTCCTTCGGCGGCGGAGAGTCGGTGGTCCACTCGAGGCCCTTCGCGTTCCACGGGTTCGGTCCCGCGGGCGCTCCCTTGAAGAGCGACCACGCGAGGTACACGAGCGGCAGCAGGTAGCCCACGGCGAGGATCGAGGCGCCGCCCGAGGAGAGCACGTTCAGCACCTGCAGGTCGGGCGAATACTCGTGGTAGCGGCGCGGCATGCCGAGATAGCCCAGCAGGTACTGCGGGAAGAACGTGAGGTTGAAGCCGAAGAAGATGACGATCGCGGCGACCCTCCCCCACGCCTCGTTGTAGAGCTTGCCCGTGACCTTCGGCCACCAGTAGTGGATGCCGCCGAGGTAGGCCATCACCGAGCCGCCCACCATGATGTAGTGGAAGTGCGCGATCACGAAGTACGTGTCGGTGAGGTGCACGTCGGCGGCGAGCGAGGCGAGGTAGATGCCGGTCATGCCGCCGATGGTGAAGAGTCCGACGAAGCCGAGCGCGTACAGCATGGGCGCATCGAAAGAAATGCTGCCGCGGTGCAGCGTCGCAGTCCAGTTGAAGACCTTGATCGCCGAAGGGACGGCGACGATGAAGCTCATGAAGGAGAAGACGATGCCCGCGAACACCGACATGCCCGAGGTGAACATGTGGTGGC